>CAUYTY010000077.1 GCA_963575655.1 Gammaproteobacteria bacterium
TAACTGTTTGTTAGAAAGCAGAATTCCTTAATTTAATGGCCGTGAGCCCCGTAGAATGGGCACGTCTTTTCGTCCCACGAATGACCTCCGGCTTGTCCGTGATCCCCACCAATACGCGACGCAGGAGCGTCGCGGGATGCATTCCCACGCGGAGCGTGGGAACGATGTAACCGAATTGGTAACTGTTTGTTAGAAAGCAGAATTCCTTAATTTAATGGCCGTGAGCCCCGTAGAATGGGCACGTCTTTTCGTCCCACGAATGACCTCCGGCTTGTCCGTGATCCCCACCAATACGCGACGCAGGAGCGTCGCGGGATGCATTCCCACGCGGAGCGTGGGAACGATGTATTCTCGCCCTCACCCCAACCCCCTCTCCCGGAGGGAGAGGGGCTTTCATCGACATTGTTGTGTGAGGGAAACGCAAAGTGGGTATACTCCTCGCCGGTCCGCGAGGCACAGGTGATGCCAATCGGGTGATTCGCGGCGGTAGCTGGAACAACAATGCCAGCAACGCCCGCGTAGCTAACCGGGTGGTGTTTCAGACCTGGATATTGCGGTAGCCATTCTTCAAACATGGGTATCGGGTGACTTTCTGCCATAATTTTGAAGTATTATCGTGCGCAACGAGAACTTTACTTGGAAAGAACCTCCAATGGCTAACAGAGCTGTTTTGTGTCCATGCTGTAAATGTGATCATGTCGTTAAACGCGGCAAGACGGAACTTGGAAAACAACGCTATCTCTGCCTGAAGCCGGAATGTGGTAGGAAGACATTCATTTTAGATTATACCTACCAGGGGTATTTGCCAGAAGTCAAGGAGCAGATCATCGACATGGCAATGAACGGCAGCGGGATCCGTGATACTGCGCGGGTATTGGGAATTAGTCCAGGGACGGTTATTAGCAAAATAAAAGAAACAAGAACCCTATATGGAACCAGTCAATCGGTCACTACTGGAAAGACTGAATTCAGATGACATTCTTTCTGATATTCAGAAAGTTGAAGGTGCTGAAGTGGATGATAATGTGGAGCTATGTCGGCAACAAGGAAAATCAACGCTGGCTTTGGCATGCTATTGACCATGCTACGGGAAATGTTCTTGCGTATGTGTTTGGCAAAAGGAAAGATTCGGTATTTTTGTCCTTAAAAGAACTCCTCAAGCCGTTTGGGATTTCTCGATTTTATACTGACGATTGGGGGGCTTATGAACGGAATTTACCAGTCGAACAACAAATCATTAGCAAGAAGAATACTCAAAAAATCGAGAGGAAACATTTAATGTTACGGACACGTATCAAACGGCTTGCCCGGAAAACCATTTGCTTCTCCAAACTTGAGAAAATGCATGATATTGTGATTGGTCTCTTCATAAATCGCTATGAATTTGGCGTCTTAGTCTGAAAAATATCTAAATTATGGAACATTACTGGCCATATCCAGGTCTGGAACACCACCCATCATCGAATAGACCAATGTTCGGATCGAAAGAAGCCGTAAGGACACGTACACCGGTCGCATAGTCTATTACCTTTGTTGAGCGAAGATGAGTGGGAGAGGGATTGATTTTGTCAGTGTGTAGCGCATTCTCAATAGGAGATGGCGATGAGCTATTGTCGTCAGCGACAAGATTGGCAACACTATTTTCCGCCATGCTGACAATGGGTATACTTTCATACTGTTCGGGCGTAGGCGCCTCTGTGGTCGTTGTTTGAGAAGCGCTGGTCTGCCCTTGGTAATAGTGTTCGAGCGCCAACCGCACGAGCGTTGACGAACTCTTGCCGGTACGATTGGACAATTCTCGTAACAACGTGGCTTCCTTATCGGTAAGTCGGGCGGTAATCCGTAATTCTCCATTATTATCATTCATGGTATGACTCTCCAAATGTTAGAATTTTACGTACTAAGACTGTCTTGGACTATTTACGTTAACTCGCGAAGGGTGCGAGTGAGGAACGAAGCTCATCATTCGCGTTATCCAGTCTATATTAGACATTAGACATTATCGGAAACCTCACCCCCCGCCCCCCTCTCCTTAACAGGAGAGGGGGAGAATTATTCCGTTGTTATGCTTAACTCCTGAACGGAACAGGCAAAAAATCTCCCCCTCTCCTGTTAAGGAGAGGGGGGCGGGGGGTGAGGTTTTGGGTTTCCGATAATGTCTATTATCTGAAACCCTCTAATCAGTTTTCTGAGCGCCAATGAAATCAACAAGTTGCATGTCTGGCAGGCGCTCGGAAGGGGGGGTCGGATAATGTCTATTGATTTCTATGTTGTTACGGCTTAAGTGGGTAGCCAATCATGTCGATTTCTTCGCCAGTTCGTCTTGGGATCATTGGTGTGGGGCGTTGGGGGAGCATTTGTGTTCGGACGTTAGCGGCCATGACGACGGTAAACCTGGTGGCGATTGCTAGTAGTAATCCAGAGACTGCTACTCTTGCGCCTCACGGTTGCCACATATTTTCAGACTGGCGTGATCTAATACGGTCAGCCGATGTTGAGGGTTTGATCATTGCTACCCCGCCAGCGACCCATGCGATTATTTCTAACGTCGCCATTGCGGCCGGTCTTCCGATCTTTGTTGAAAAACCGCTCACTCTGTCCTCAGTAGAATCCCACCAATTGCGCACGTTTGCCGAAATGCAGGGCGCTCGGGTATTTTTCGTTGATCATATTCACCTCTTTAGTTCAGCCTTCCGACGCCTCAAGGAATTGGTGGTGGACGCTGGTCCTATTCTCGCTATCGAAGGTTTGGCCGGCAATTATGGCCCCTATCGAAAGGATGTCTCGACTTTGTGGGATTGGGGGGCTCACGATGTTGCCATGCTGATCGGTTTGGTGGGGACATCGCCCGTCCAAGTTATGGCGCAACGACTAGACTGGCGACAGATTGAAGGTAATCAAGGTGAAACGATTCGTTTGAATCTATCCTTCGGAAAGGTGGAAGCCAAGATTATCGTTAGTACACTGCGTGATAAGGTGCGTCAATTTAGGGTGCGCTGTGAAGGAGGCGACCTGCTTTACGACGACCTTGCCCCTGCCAAGCTCACCAGCAATGGCGTCGCTATTGAGATAGATCCCGCACCGCCACTAACGTTAGCGCTAAGTGAATTTGCAGCGGCTATTCGTGGGGGGAGTATTCATTTATCTGGGCTCGACCTTGGCGTTGCTGTGGTCGAGGTTTTGGAGCGTGCTGGGTCTACACTCCGTAGTGCTGGTCCACTCTGAATCTCGATTGTTTAGAGTGATTTCGTATCGATTATTCATCCATGTGTTTTCCTTCTGGAGTTATTACCATGTCTCCTTTCTATGGTTTGTGTCGATCTTTTTTCTCCATCTTTGCTGTCTTGGTTGTAGTCGCGTTTCTTGGGAGGGTTGAACCGATCATGGCGGCGTCGGGAGTTCCCGCTGGTCATGTGACCCGATTGGTCGGTTCGGCGGTTGTTGGGGAGGATGGAGCGGTCGGACGAGCGGCGGCTTCAGGGCTGCCGGTACGGGTGGGTAATAGTATCGTTACTGGGGCTGATGCCCGTCTTGAATTGCAGTTGCAGGACGGTAGTCGAGTCACGCTGGGGGCGGATACCCGTTTCCGCATCGATGAGTACACCTATGCGCCGCGTCGTAATTTGGGACGTGCGGTCTTCGAACTGGTCAAGGGGGTTTTTCGAGCAACCAGTGGTGCTATTACTCGGCTGCGTGCCCCGTTGTTCGAGGTTCATACCTCCTATGCCACGCTGGGTATCCGTGGTACCGATTTCTGGGGTGGTTTCCACTTTGGAAATGACCTAGATGTGGTGCTGTTACGTGGTCATGGGGTGTATGTGCGCAATGAGTCAGGGAGTGTGGAATTGACTCGGGTTGGTGCGGGTACCACGGTTACCGGTCCTACGGGTGTCCCCAAATCTCCGCATCCTTGGAGTAGTGCCAAGCTGGATGCCGCCAAGGCAAGTGTTGCCTGGCCGGTTCGCTGATGGATTCGTTGAGTTTGGTAAGGTTATTGCCTAAGACACCTGGAATAGAAAAAAGTTATCTTGTGAATCAGTATGTTGTTGTTTAATTCTGAAATCTAGGTTGAACTTTACGGAAAAAGCCGCGATGATTGCCGGCCTTGTGAGCGACCCTTCATCGCATCCTTGTTCCCAGTGTTTGTGTTGAACCTATTGAGAATCAAGTGGATGCCTTGGTCGTTGGGGTAGTGCGGCGACCTCTTGAGAGGGGTGTCTGACGAAGAAGTTGTAGGATTTATCCCAGCTCTGCTTTTTCTATTGACGGCAGAGTTTGGGTGTCGATAGAATTGCGGATCTTTGGCAGACCCAGCGGTTTGGGTCTGCCATTTTGTGTAACGAGTATCATTTTTCGCCGCATCTATGCGGTTCGGCCGCCCATCGGGTGGCACGGTGTTTGGTCAGGGGTTGGAGATTGTCAATCGATGGCAACGACGAATCAGTTGGTACGCAAACCGCGGGTAAGGCAGCAGGGCAAGAGTAGCGTTCCTGCCCTTGACAGTTGTCCGCAGAAGCGGGGGGTGTGTACCCGCGTCTATACGACCACGCCTAAAAAGCCGAACTCGGCCTTGCGTAAGGTGGCGCGTGTGCGTCTCACCAATGGCATGGAAGTGACCACCTATATCGGTGGCGAAGGCCACAATTTGCAAGAGCACTCGGTAGTGCTGATCCGCGGCGGTCGCGTTAAGGACCTTCCGGGTGTGCGTTATCACGTGGTACGTGGTTGTTTGGATACCTCCGGCGTGAATGCGCGCCGTCAGGGTCGCTCGAAGTACGGCGCCAAACGACCCAAGTCGTGAGGAATTTCCTGGTAGGCGGATGAGGCTGTGGCGCATTCAGATATGTGTCCGGTTGTCTTGTCCGTCTCCAAATGAATTTTACCGTGCCGTTGCCCTGATGGCAGTCAGGTCATCATGGTTTTAGGTACGTCGCAAAGAATCTCGTCAGGTACAGACTATGCCTAGAAGAAGAGTTGCTGAAAAACGGACGATCCTCCCGGACCCAAAATACGGGAACGAGATCCTGGCCAAGTTTATTAACGTCGTGATGAAGTGCGGCAAGAAGTCTGTGGCCGAACAGATTGTCTATGGGGCGCTTACCCAGCTTCAGACTAAGCGCAACAGCGACCCGATGGAAATCTTCAACAAGGCACTGGATAACGTCCGTCCAGCGGTCGAGGTAAAGTCCCGCCGTGTCGGCGGTGCTACCTATCAGGTGCCGGTGGAGGTTCGTCTGGTTCGTCGTACAGCGCTGGCAATGCGCTGGTTGGTAGACGCTGCGCGTAAGCGCGGCGAGAAGTCCATGGGGATGCGTTTGGCAGGTGAGATCCTGGAAGCCTACGAAGGCAAGGGTACGGCCGTAAAGAAACGTGAAGACACCCACCGCATGGCAGATGCCAATAAGGCATTTGCTCATTATCGCTGGTAGTATCAGCGGCTTGAATCGCAACGAGGTTTTGTGCTGTGCCACGTAAGACGCCCATCGAGCGCTACCGAAATATTGGCATCATGGCCCACATTGATGCCGGTAAAACCACCGCTACTGAACGTGTTCTGTTCTATACCGGGGTCTCCCATAAGATGGGCGAGGTGCATGACGGCGCCGCTACCATGGACTGGATGGTCCAGGAGCAGGAGCGCGGGATCACCATCACCTCTGCGGCAACGACCTGTTTCTGGTACGGGATGCGTAAGCAGTTTCCAGAGCATCGCGTCAATATCCTTGACACTCCCGGTCACGTTGACTTCACCATTGAGGTGGAGCGTTCGTTGCGGGTGCTAGATGGGGCCTGTGCCCTGTTCTGTGCCGTGGGTGGCGTTGAGCCTCAATCGGAAACGGTGTGGCGCCAGGCCAATAAATACGGTGTGCCGCGTCTTGCCTTCGTCAACAAGATGGATCGTGCTGGCGCCGATTTCTTGCGGGTGGTGGGACAGATCAAGTCTCGTTTAGGTGCGACGCCGGTCCCCTTACAGCTCCCCATCGGGGCTGAAGAGAACTTCAAGGGTGTGGTAGATCTGGTCTCCATGAGGGCCATCTATTGGGACGACGCAACCCAAGGTATGTCCTTTACTGAGGAGGATATCCCTGCTTCTATGGCGAAGGCGTGCAAAGAGTGGCGCGAGAAGTTGGTCGAGGCCGCCGCCGATGCCTCCGATGAAACCATGGAAAAGTATTTGGAAGGTCAGGAGCTGACCATCGAAGAAATTAAGGCTGGGTTGCGTGCGCGTACCCTGCGTAATGAGATTGTCCCGGTTCTGTGTGGCTCTGCCTTTAAAAATAAAGGCGTGCAGGCCATGTTGGATGCCGTTATTGAGTATCTGCCCTCACCGGTGGACAAGCCCCCGATTCGGGGTAACGCCGATGATGCCGCTGGTACGGAGATCTCGCGTCGCGCCTCTGACGATGAGCCGTTCTCGGCGTTGGCTTTCAAGATCATGACCGACCCCTATGTCGGTACTCTGACCTTTTTCCGTTGTTACTCCGGGGTTTTGACCTCGGGTTCTACGGTCTACAACCCGATTAAGAGCAAGCGTGAGCGGATTGGGCGTCTCTTGCAGATGCATGCCAACTCACGTGATGAGATTAAAGAAGTGCGTGCCGGTGACATCGCGGCAGCGGTGGGCCTGAAGGATGTGACGACCGGTGAGACGTTGTGCGCCATGGACCAGCCTATCACCTTGGAGCGGATGGAGTTCCCTGAGCCGGTGATCTCGGTTGCGGTGGAACCCAAGACCAAGGTCGACCAGGAAAAAATGGGCATTGCCCTGTCCAAGCTTGCCTCTGAGGACCCCTCCTTCCGGGTGCGCACCGATGAAGAATCGGGCCAGACCATCATCTCCGGGATGGGTGAGTTGCACCTCGAGATCATCGTCGATCGCATGAAGCGTGAGTTCAGCGTGGAATGCAATGTGGGTGCCCCGCAAGTGGCCTACCGTGAGACGATCCGCACGCAGGTGGAGCAAGAGGGCAAATTTGTCCGTCAGTCCGGTGGTCGCGGTCAGTATGGTCACGTCTGGTTGCGTATTGAGCCCAAGGAAGCGGGTACTGGTTATGAATTCGTCAATGGCATCGTGGGTGGTGTGATTCCCAAGGAATATATCCCTGCGGTGGATAAAGGCATTCAGGAGCAGTTGCAGAACGGGGTTATCGCGGGCTTCCCGGTGGTGGATGTCAAAATCACGTTGTTTGACGGTTCCTATCACGACGTGGACTCCAGCGAAATGGCCTTCAAGATTGCCGGTTCGATGGGCTTCAAGGAAGGGTGCCGGAAGGCGCGTCCGGTGTTGCTCGAACCGATCATGAAGGTGGAGGTAGTTACCCCGGAAGATTACATGGGCGATGTCATGGGCGACCTCAATCGTCGTCGCGGCATGGTTCAGGGGATGGAGGATGCACCTGCGGGTCGGATTATCCGTGCCGAGGTCCCGCTCGCCGAGATGTTCGGTTACGCGACGGACCTTCGCTCTGCTACCCAGGGCCGTGCTACCTATACCATGGAGTTTTGCAAGTACCTGGAAGCACCGAATAATATTGCCGAGGCGGTAGTCAAGAAGAAGACCGCCCGATAATTACTCAGTTTGCCTTTATCGTAAAACCAAGAAGTTAGGACGTTTTTGGTTATTTTGGTTTTTGTGAAGTCGAACTGTGGGTTGATTATCTGCTTTAGTTTTTTTGAATTGAAAGAAAATTTTCAGTTGTTTTCTTTTAATTAACAATGATCAATAACGATTTTTCGCGACCTGGCTAGAGAGGTAGACGAGCGTGTCCAAGGAGAAATTTCAGCGAACCAAGCCCCACATGAATGTCGGTACCATCGGCCATGTTGACCACGGTAAGACGACGTTGACGGCAGCAATGACCAAGGTGTTGGCCGCACGTTTTGGTGGGGAATACAAGGCCTACGATCAGATCGACGCGGCCCCTGAAGAGCGGGCGCGTGGTATCACCATCGCGACGGCGCATGTTGAGTATCAGTCAGAGAAGCGGCACTACGCCCATGTGGACTGTCCGGGTCACGCTGACTACGTCAAGAACATGATTACCGGTGCTGCCCAGATGGACGGGGCGATCCTGGTGGTGTCGGCGGCGGATGGTCCGATGCCTCAGACCCGTGAGCACATCCTACTGGCTCGTCAGGTAGGTGTGCCCTATATCGTGGTCTACATGAACAAGGCGGACATGATCGATGACGCCGAACTGCTGGAATTGGTTGAGATGGAGGTGCGGGAGCTGCTTGATAAATATCAGTTCCCTGGGGACGCCACGCCAATTATCATTGGTTCTGCGCTTAAGGCGTTGGAGGGAGATACCTCCGATATGGGAATTGGTTCCATCATGAAATTGGTGGCGGCGATGGATTCCTATTACCCACAGCCAGTTCGAGCGATAGACAAGCCATTCCTGATGCCGATCGAGGATGTTTTTACCATCTCCGGGCGGGGTACGGTGGTGACCGGGCGCGTTGAGCGTGGGGTTGTCAAGGTTGGGGACGAAGTCGAGATCGTTGGCATACGTCCTACCACAAAAACTACCTGCACTGGCGTGGAGATGTTCCGCAAGCTGCTCGACCAGGGTGAGGCGGGGGATAACGTTGGGGTGCTGTTGCGCGGGACCAAGCGTGACGACGTAGAGCGTGGGCAGGTGTTGGCTAAGCCGGGCTCGATTACGCCGCATACCCGTTTTCTGGCCGAGGTCTACATCCTTTCCAAGGATGAAGGTGGACGACATACTCCATTCTTCAAGGGATACCGTCCTCAGTTCTATTTCCGGACTACGGACGTGACCGGTGCCGTTGAACTACCCGAAGGGGTAGAGATGGTTATGCCGGGGGATAATATCCAGATGACGGTTTCGTTGATCTCTCCGATTGCCATGGAGGAAGGCCTACGTTTCGCCATCCGTGAAGGTGGGCGCACTGTGGGTGCCGGTGTAGTCGCCAAGATCCTCAACTGAGCGTAGACCATGGCAAATCAAAGAATTCGTATTCGGCTTAAGGGTTTCGATCACCGTCTGATCGACCGTTCGGCGCGTGAGATTGTTGAGACCGCGCGTCGTACTGGCGCTCAGGTGAGAGGTCCGATCCCCCTGCCGACCAAGATGGAACGTTTTACGATCCTCGTCTCTCCGCACGTGGATAAGGATGCCCGTGATCAGTACGAGATTCGTACCCATAAACGTCTGATGGATATCGTGGACCCCACGGATAAGACGGTCGACGCCTTGATGAAGTTAAATCTGGCGGCGGGTGTGGATGTTCAGATTAGGTTGACCTAATCTGAGAGGCTTCTTGTCGAGAAATCATTGGAGTTACGGTGATTGAGAGGCATACCTGCCTCGACCGGGTTTCTGTTCTCGATAGGAATACATCAACGGTTATTTTTTGTGGCCGTTCTATGGCGCTGGTCAATCGTAATCGGTGCCTAGTGAGGATAATAGAATGACTATTGGTATCGTCGGCCGTAAGGCTGGCATGACGCGTGTATTTAAAGACGATGGGACCTCGATTCCGGTGACGGTGATCGAGGCTGAGCCCAATCGGATTACCCAGGTGAAGACCGTCGAGGTTGACGGTTATCGTGCCCTTCAGGTAACTACCGGTACTCGTCGCCCCTCTCGGGTTACCAAGCCGATGGCTGGTCACTTCGCTAAAGCCAGCGTTGAGGCTGGTCGTGGTCTGTGGGAGTTTCGCCTTGCAGACGGTGAAGGAGAGAATCTCGCTCCGGGTGCCGAATTGAAGGTGGATATTTTCCAGAACGGCCAGAAGGTCGACGTGACTGGTGTCTCTCTCGGCAAGGGTTTTGCCGGCACCATCAAGCGCCACCATTTCACAATGGGCGACGCTACCCACGGTAACTCCTTATCTCACCGTGCCCCAGGTTCTATCGGTATGCGCCAGACCCCTGGGCGGGTATTCAAGGGCAAGAAGATGTCGGGCCATTTAGGGGCCGCGAAATGCACCGTCCAGAATCTGGAACTGGTGCGTGTCGACCCGGCGCGTAATCTCTTGCTGGTGAGTGGGGCTGTTCCGGGGGCTCCGGGTGGTGATCTAGTAGTCAGGCCTGCCGTTAAGGCCCGGACGTAAGGGGGAGATGCCGATGGAATTAGCTCTGCACGGTACCCAGGGTGCCCAAGCTGCCGTTGTTGAAGTGGTCGATGCTGTGTTCGGCCAAGAGTTTAACGAACCTCTGATCCACCAGATCGTCGTCGCCTATCTGGCGGCCGGTCGGGCGGGTACCAAGGCGCAGAAGACCCGTGCCGAAGTCCGTGGCGGTGGTCGCAAGCCTTGGCGCCAGAAGGGCACCGGTCGTGCCCGCGCTGGTACCTCTCGTAGTCCACTCTGGCGTGGTGGTGGTCGAACCTTTGCTGCTCGTCCCCAAGACCACAGCCAAAAAGTCAATCGTAAGATGTATCGCGGTGCGATGCGCTCCATCTTCTCCGAATTGGTCCGTCAAGGCCGCTTGGTGGTAGTGGACGAGGTCCAGCCGATTACTCCCAAGACCCGCGAACTCCTTTCTCTGCTCAAGTCCATTCCCCGGTTGATGGGGAACGAGGGTGGCGGATTAGATAGCGTGCTCATTGTCACCGATACCCTGACCGAGCACCTGTATCTAGCCGCACGCAATCTGCCCGAGGTGGATCTTGCCGAGGCCATGATGGTAGACCCGGTGAGTTTGGTCAGTTTCGACAAGGTGCTCGTGACCGTGGGTGCCCTGCGTCAGATTGAGGAGCGATTCGCATGAATCAGGAACGTCTACTGAAGGTGCTGTTGGCGCCGCGCGTCTCCGAAAAGACGATGACCCTCAATACCACGCTCAACCAGGTAACGTTTCGGGTTCTGCCCGATGCGACCAAGCCCGAGATCAAAAAAGCGGTTGAATCGCTTTTCGGTGTTCAGGTCGAGGCGGTGCGGGTGGTTAATGTAAAAGGCAAGGTCAAGCGTTTCGGCCGGAGATTGGGTAAGCGTGGTGATTGGAAAAAAGCCTACGTGACCCTCGCCCCTGGTTCTTCGATCGATACCATGGGGATCCAATAGTCGATCCGTGGGCGTGAAGTTCAAAAGTCTAAAGTCAATACAAAAAATCGAAGCCAAAAAATTGAGTGGTTCTTTTTGAGCGGAAAGTTTTATTTGATTTTTGTTTTTGGCTTTTCTTTTAAAGCAATTAGTGATAAGGTTTTAAATTATGGCCATCGTCAAGGCAAAGCCCACTTCACCAGGGCGTCGTTTTGTGGTCCAGGTGGTGACACCGGGACTGCATAAAGGTAGCCCCTTCCGGCCCCTGGTCGAAAGCCAGGTGAAGAAGGGGGGCCGCAATAACCAGGGTCGGATCACCACGCGTCACCAGGGCGGTGGTCATCGTCAGCACTACCGGATTGTTGATTTCAAGCGGGACAAAGACGGAATTCCAGGTAAGGTCGAGCGTTTGGAATATGACCCGAATCGGAGTGCCCACCTTGCCCTGATTCTGTATGTCGATGGTGAGCGGCGTTATGTCATCGCTCCCAAGGGCTCCAAGGTTGGGGATGAAGTAATCTCCGGCGATGAGGCCCCCATCAAGCCGGGTAATTGTCTGCCCCTGCGTAATGTGCCAGTCGGTTCGCTGGTTCACTGTGTGGAGATGAAACCTGGCAAAGGTGCCCAGATTGCCCGCAGTGCGGGGTCTTCGGCTCAGTTGATCGCTCGAGAGGGTCCTTATGTGACCCTGCGGTTGCGTTCTGGTGAGATGCGTAAGGTCCACTCCGAGTGTCGGGCGACCATCGGCGAAGTAGGTAATGAAGAGCATTCTCTGGCCTCTCTGGGTAAGGCTGGCGCTAAGCGCTGGCGCGGTATTCGACCCACCGTGCGCGGTGTGGCGATGAACCCAGTGGACCATCCCCATGGGGGTGGCGAAGGGCGTACCTCGGGTGGTCGTCACCCGGTCAGTCCCTGGGGCCAACCCACTAAGGGTCACAAGACTCGTAAAAATAAGCGTACGACCACTATGATCGTCCGTCGGCGTCATCAGAAATAAAGGCTAAGAGAGGTCGGAAAGGTGCCACGTTCCATCAAGAAAGGGCCATTTGTCGATCTACATTTGGCCAAAAAAGTAGAGGGGGTTTCGGCCTCCGGGAGTAAGCGGCCAATTAAGACCTGGTCGCGCCGCTCCATGGTTATACCGGATATGATCGGGTTGACCATTGCTATTCATAACGGCCGTTCGCATGTCCCGGTAATGATTACCGAGAATATGATCGGCCACAAACTGGGCGAGTTTGCCGCGACGCGTGTTTTTAAAGGGCATGTGGCGGACAAAAAGACCAAGAAGAAGTGACGGGGTTCGCTATGGCCGAAGCAAAAGCTACGTTGCGCTACGCGCACATCTCGGCGCAGAAGACCCGCCTGGTCGCGGATTTGGTCCGTGGTCTGCCGGTGGGTCGGGCGCTTAACGTTCTCACCTTTACTAACAAAAAGGCCGCAGGCCTCGTCAAGAAGGTATTGGAATCGGCCATCGCCAATGCCGAGCACAATGCAGGGGCCGATGTCGACGACTTGCGGGTCGCTGCCATCTGGGTCGACGGAGGGCCTGTTGCCAAGCGTATGCACGCTCGCGCCAAGGGTCGGGGCTCGCATATTCTGAAGCGTACCAGTCACATTACTGTGACTGTCGCAGACAAGTAACCGGGGTCAGCATGGGTCATAAAGTCAATCCGATCGGCATTCGCCTCGGTATCGTCCGCGACTGGAATGCCAAGTGGTATGCCAATAGCAAGGACTTTCCCGATTATCTCAATATGGACATCGAGATCCGGGATTATCTACACAAGAAACTCGCTGCTGCCTCAGTGAGTCGGATTCATATCGAGCGTCCAGCGCGTAATGCCCATATCACCATCCATACCGCACGGCCGGGGATTGTGATTGGCAAGAAGGGCGAGGATATCGAGGCGTTGCGCAAAGATTTGGCCCAGCGGATGAATATGCCGGTGCGTGTCTCCATCGAGGAGATTCGTAAAGCTGAGTTGGATGCCCAATTGGTGGCCGAGAGCATCGCGCAACAGCTCGAAAAGCGCATCATGTTTCGCCGTGCGATGAAACGTGCCGTAACCAATGCCATGCGTATCGGTGGATTGGGGATCAAGGTGCGGATCTCGGGGCGTCTCAATGGTGCTGAGATTGCCCGTAGCGAGTGGTATCACGAAGGGCGGGTCCCGCTTCATACCTTCCGCGCCGATGTTGATTATGGCCTGGCCGAGGCCCGTACTACCTACGGGGTGATCGGTGTAAAGGTCTGGATCTTCAAGGGCGAGGTCCTGGGTGGTCGTGATGCGGTCGCAGAGGCCGTGCCTGAGAAGTCGGCGGGTGGTCGTGAGCGTGGCGAACGCGGGGAGCGTGGCGAACGCGGCGAGCGCTCCGAGAGAGGGGAAAGAGGTGGACGCGGCGAGCGCGGCGACCATCGAGGTGATCGGGGGGATCGCGGCGATCGAAGTGATCGGGGCGAGAGAGGTTATTAATCATGTTACAGCCCAAGAGAACTAAGTTTCGCAAGCAGCAAAAGCTGCGCAATCGCGGCGTGGCTACCAGTGGTAACCAGGTGAGCTTCGGGGCCTATGGTCTTAAATCTCTGGACTGGGGGCAGCTTACTTCACGTCAGATTGAGGCCGCACGTCGTGCGGTGAGTCGTTATGTCAAACGCGGCGGCAAGCTTTGGATTCGGATCTTTCCCGACAAGCCGATTACCAAAAAGCCCCTGGAAGTGCGTATGGGCAACGGTAAAGGTGGGGTGGAATTCTGGATTGCCCAGGTTCAACCTGGTCGGATGCTCTACGAAATGGAAGGGGTGACCGAAGAGATTGCCCGCGAGGCCTTTCGTTTGGCCGCTGCCAAACTTCCAGTACAAACTACCTTTGTGACGCGGACGGTGATGTGATGAATGCCTTGGAGCTGAGACAAAAAGGCGTTGAAGAGTTAAACGCCGAACTTTTGGCCCTGTTGCGCGAGCAATTTAATCTGCGGATGCAGAGGGCGTCGAGCCAACAGTTCACCAAAAATCACCAGTTTCAGGCGGTACGCTGTAGCATTGCTCGCGTCAAGACCGTGTTGAACGAAAAGAATCGGGCGGGTCAATAAAAGGCAGATCCATGAGCGAGCAGGCGGAAAAAGTTACGCGCAAGGTGGTCGGGCGGGTCGTTAGTAATAAGATGGACAAGACCATCACGGTGTTGGTGGAGCGCCAGGTTCGGCATCCTCTCTATCAAAAATATATGCGCCGTTCCACCAAGTACCACGCTCACGACGAGGAAAACACCTGCCGTGAGGGCGATGTGGTTGCTATTGAACAGTGTCGGCCTTTGGCCAAAACCAAAAGCTGGCGGTTGGCTGAAGTCCTCGAGCGCACACGCGAAGTTTGAATGTGACGAAAAAGCCGAGGGCTTGGTTTTCATACACCCTCGTGCTACTATCGCACGCTTTCGCGGGCTGAGGGTGGGACGCGGTTCGGAGAGATTACAATGATTCAGATGCAGACCATCCTTGATGCCGCCGATAATAGCGGTGCGCGCAAGTTGATGTGTATCAAGGTTTTGGGTGGTTCGAAGCGGCGTTACGCGGGGGTTGGGGATATCATTAAGGTGAGTATTCGGGAGGCGATCCCGCGTGGCAAGGTAAAGAAGGGAGATGTCTATGACGCCGTGGTCGTGCGTACCCGTAAGGGAGTGCGGCGCCCCGATGGATCTCTGATCCGTTTCGACGGCAATGCTGCGGTACTGCTCAACAATCAGCTTCAGCCTATTGGTACCCGCATCTTTGGCCCAGTGACCCGGGAATTGCGTAGTGAGCGTTTTATGAAGATTATCTCGCTCGCCCCCGAGGTGTTGTAAAGCGGAATCGAACCCATGCAGAAGATTAGAAAAGGCGACCAGGTTATCATCGTCGCTGGTAAAGACAAGGGTAAACAGGGTACCGTCGAACGCGTGATGCCCGAGGAGGGGCGCGTTGTGGTTGAAGGCGTGAATATCGCCAAGCGCCATACCCGTGGTAATCCGGGGCGGAACGTGAATCCTTCGATTGTTGAAAAGGCGATGCCGCTCCACATCTCTAATGTGGCCCTGTATAACTCTGCTACCCACAAGGGTGATCGAGTTGGGTTCCGATTTTTAGAAGATGGGCGCAAGGTTCGCTATTTCAAGTCTAATAAAGAGATTATAGACATCTGACGTTTAGGTGGAGATTCGGTCGTGTCCCTTTACGGGAGATAGATCCCAAAATCCCAGTGGATGCAGATAATCTTCCACAACGTGCAGTTAGGTGAATACCGATCATGTCCCGACTGAAAACCCATTATCGCCAGGTCGTCGTTCCGCAACTCATGGAGCAGTTCGGCTATAAGAGCGTGATGCAGGTGCCGCGTATTACTAAAATCACCCTCAATATGGGGGTGGGCGAGTCTATTTCTGATAAGAAGGTCCTGGAAAGCGCGGTGGGTGATTTGACCCGCATCGCGGGTCAGAAACCGGTGATCACTAAGGCTCGCAAGTCGATTGCTGCCTTCAAGGTTCGCGAGGGATGGCCAATTGGTTGCAAGGTGACCCTGCGCCAGGTCCGTATGTACGAATTTTTGGACCGCTTGGTGAATGTTGCGATCCCACGAGTCCGTGACTTTCGTGGTATCAGCCCCCGTTCGTTTGATGGGCGTGGCAATTTTAGCCTCGGGGTGAAAGAGCAGATTATCTTTCCCGAGATCGATTACGATAAGATCGATCGGCTGCGAGGTTTGGATATTACGATTACTACCACGGCTCGTTCCGACGAGGAGGGCCGGGCGCTGCTTCAGGCGTTCAATTTTCCCTTCCGGAGCTGATCCAT
Organism: Gammaproteobacteria bacterium; assembly: GCA_963575655.1. NCBI lineage: Bacteria > Pseudomonadati > Pseudomonadota > Gammaproteobacteria > Gammaproteobacteria bacterium. The sequence continues at coordinate 15,841 of CAUYTY010000077.1, forward strand.
GGCAAAGACCTGCATGGCCAATCGTGAGAAGCGTCGCGTTCAGTTGGCCAAGAAGTACGCCGCTAAGCGCGTTGATCTCAAGAAACGTATTATCGATGAAAGCCTCAGCGACGAAGAACGCGCTGAAGCTGCCCACCAGCTTTGGGCCTTGCCTCGGGATTCTAGTCCGGTTCGTCAGCATAATCGCTGCCGGATTACGGGTCGCCCCCATGGCTATTACCGCAAATTCGGTCTGGCACGCAATAAACTGCGTGAAGCTGCAATGCGTGGCGATATTCCCGGCTTGGTTAAGGCAAGCTGGTAGCGAGCTGTCTACTAATCACTGAATCAGGAGTACTACCGGATGAGCATGACTGATCCTATTGCGGATATGCTGACCCGGATCCGCAACGGCCAGGCGTTACAGAAGGTCGCGGTGGCCATGCCATCCTCCAAGCTTAAGCGGGCGATTGCCGAAGTGCTTAAGGGGGAAGGCTATATCCAGGATGCTGCCGTTCAAGACGTGGACGGTAAGCCGGTGTTGACTATTACCCTTAAGTATTTCCAGGGCGCCCCAGTCATTGAGAGGGTGAGTCGGGTAAGTCGGCCAGGGTTGCGTATTTATAAGGGCCGTAATGCCCTTCCTAAAGTGATGGGGGGGTTGGGGGTTGCTATCATTTCGACCCCGAAGGGGATCATGACCGACCGCGCAGCGCGTGCTGCGGGACAGGGCGGCGAAGTCCTGTGTCATGTCTTTTAACGGGTGACCATCGATGTCCAGAATTGCGAAGAAACCCGTCACTCTCCCGGCTGGAGTACAGATCGGCGTTGAGGGTGAATGTGTATCCGTCAAGGGGCCGAAGGGGGAGTTGAAGTTTAATGCCTTCCCTCAGGTTCAAATTGCCCAGGAAGGTAATACGCTTCAGGTGAGTCCGCTGACTGCCGAGGCCGATCGTCACGCAGGTACGGCGCGGGCTCAGATCGCCAATATGGTTAAGGGGGTAACGGCCGGTTTTCTGCGTAAGCTGGAACTGGTTGGAGTCGGTTATCGTGCCCAGGCCCAGGGTCGTAAGCTTAATTTGACGCTGGGTTATTCTCATCCGGTGGCCTTCGATGTGCCGGAGGGGGTATCCATCGAGACTCCCACCCCTACCGAGATCCTGATCAAAGGGGCGGATCGCCAGTTGGTGGGTCAGGTTGCGGCGAATATCCGCGCCTATCGGCCACCAGAGCCCTACAAGGGCAAGGGCGTGAAGTATTCGGGCGAAGTTATCGTCCGCAAAGAGGCTAAGAAGAAGTAAGGGGGTTCGGTATGGAGAAGAAGGTTGCTCGACTGCGGCGCGCTCAACGTACCCGCGCCAAGATCCGCGAACTTCGCGTTACGCGTCTGTGCATTCACCGCACCCCGCGCCACATCTACGCCCAGGTGATCAGCCCCGATGGAGGGCATGTTTTGGTGGCGGCTTCTACTGTGGAGTCGACCCTGAGATCCAGTCTGTCTTATGGCGGCAATGTTCAGGCGGCGGCGGCAGTAGGTCGATTGGTGGCGGAACGGGCGTTGGCTGCAGGTATTACGGCTGTTGCTTTTGATCGTGCTGGCTTTCATTACCATGGGCGAGTTAAGGCCTTGGCGGATGCGGCGCGTGAGCAAGGTCTGAAATTCTGAGGAACATCTTGGAAATGTGGGGATTGGCACTGGTGTGTTAAAAGTAGTTGCACGCCCGTCCTTTTCTGTACTTCAAGGTGAGTGAATTCTGAATAATTAAGGTCGAGTCATGGCATCTTACGACGTTCCCAAGAACAACGATGGATTGCAGGAAAAGCTGGTTGCGGTTAATCGTGTCGCCAAGGTTGTTAAAGGTGGCCGCCAGTTCGGTTTCGCTGCCCTAACTGTAGTAGGGGATGGGGCTGGCCGGGTGGGTATCGGTCGTGGCAAGGCGCGAGAGGTTCCAGCGGCCATCCAGAAGGCGATGGAGAGCGCACGTCGCAATCTGCGCAAGGTCCCCCTCAATGGGCAGACCTTGCACTACCCCATGACCGCCGAGCACGGTGCCGCGCGGGTCTATATGCAGCCCGCCTCCGAAGGAACCGGGATCATTGCCGGTGGTGCGATGCGTGCGGTTTTTGAGGTGGTGGGAGTCAAGGATGTCCTCGCCAAGTCTATGGGGTCCACCAATCCTATTAATGTGGTACGTGCCACCCTCAAGGGGTTGCGGACTATGCACGCCCCCGAGATGGTTGCAGCCAAGCGTGGCAAGACCATCGAAGAGATTCTGAGTTGAGCCATGGCTGACAAAACCCTAAAAATAACTCTAGTACGCAGTCGTTACGGCCGTTTACCCTCTCATCGGGCAACGTTGGTCGGCTTAGGTCTGCGGCGTATCGGTCAAACCGTGGCGCGTGAGGACACCCCTGCGATTCGGGGAATGATCAATAAGGTTTCTTATCTACTTCGTGTCGAGGATGCGACGCCATGAGATTGAATACTCTCAAGCCTGCGCAAGGCTCCAAGCCCGCCCCCAAGCGGTTGGGCCGTGGTATTGGGTCGGGCCTTGGTAAGACATCGGGACGCGGTCATAAGGGTCAAAAGGCCCGCGCGGGTGGTTATCACAAGGTCGGTTTTGAAGGAGGGCAGATGCCGCTACAACGGCGCTTGCCTAAGTTCGGATTTTTATCCTTGACGGCTGAGGATGTGGCAGAGGTGCGTCTCTATCAGCTTGGTCAGATTAGCGAAGCGATTGTGGACCTGGCGGTCCTCAAAGCTGCGGGGATTGTGCCGCGCACCGCCAAAGGGGCCAAAGTCATTGTTCGTGGAGCCCTAGATCGTCCTGTTACGCTTAAGGGTGTGGCGGTAAGTGCGGGGGCACGGGTAGCAATCGAGGCGGCGGGCGGTTCCGTTGAGACTTGATGGCCACACTTAACGCAAATCCCGGTCTGGGGTTAGGAAAATTCACCGAGCTCAAGCAGCGTCTCCTTTTTCTCCTTGGGGCCTTGGTGGTGTTTCGGATCGGGGCTCATGTCCCGGTACCTGGTATCGACCCCCAGGCGTTGGCGGATCTGTTTCGGGCTCAGAAAGGTACCATCCTGGACATGTTCAACATGTTTTCAGGTGGGGCGTTGCGACGCCTGACGGTGTTTGCCTTGGGGATTATGCCCTATATCTCAGCCTCCATTATTTTGCAGTTGCTCACGATTGTGCATCCAAAGTTAGAGCAGCTCAAAAAGGAAGGCGAATCTGGTCGGCGTAAGATTACTCAGTACACCCGTTATGGAACGGTTATTCTCGCGAGCGTCCAGGCATTGGGCGTGGCGATTGCCCTGGAGGCCCAAGTCGCTGGGGGCTATTCCGTGGTGATCGAGCCGGGTTGGGGATTCCGTTTTATTGCAACGATCTCTCTGGTGACCGGTACGCTGTTCCTGATGTGGTTGGGTGAGCAGGTCACTGAGCGTGGAATTGGTAACGGTATCTCCATGATCATTTTCGCGGGTATCGTGGCTGGTCTACCGGCAGCGATTGGTGGTACCTTGGAATTGGCTCGTACCGGTGAAATGCATGCTTTGTTGGTGTTGTTCTTGCTCGCTATTGCAGTAGCCGTGACCGCTTTTGTGGTCTTCGTAGAGCGAGGCCAGCGGCGTATTACCGTTAATTACGCCAAACGTCAGCAGGGGCGACGGATGTATGCTGGTCAGACTAGTCATCTACCGCTCAAACTTAACATGGCTGGAGTTATTCCTCCGATTTTCGCCTCTTCGATTATTTTATTCCCTGCTACCCTGGGGAGCTGGTTTGGTCAGGCGGAAGGGATGGAATGGCTTCACGAAATTACCTCTACCTTGGCGCCAGGGCAGCCGATCTATGTATTGACCTATGCCCTTGCTATTGTCTTTTTCTGTTTCTTCTATACGGCTTTGGTGTTTGATCCCAAAGAGACCGCAGAGAATCTGAAGAAGTCGGGGGCGTTTATTCCGGGATTTAGGCCGGGTGACCAGACGGCACGTTACATCGATCAAGTGATGTCGCGTCTAACGATGGCGGGTGCTGTTTATATTACGGCGGTGTGTCTGTTACCTGAGTTTTTGATTCTAAACTGGAATGTTCCGTTCTATTTTGGCGGTACTTCGTTGTTGATCATCGTGGTGGTGGTAATGGACTTCATGGCGCAGGTTCAGGCCCATATTATGTCTCACCAGTACGAGGGATTGTTGAAGAAGAACCTGAAGGGTGGCGGTGGCCGGTCGGGACTGCTCCGTTGAAATAGAACCTAGGGGAAATATCGATGAAGGTGCGTGCTTCCGTTAAAAAAATGTGTCGCGAGTGTAAGATCATTCGGCGCAAGGGGGTAGTGCGGGTAATCTGCACTGACGCCCGACACAAGCAACGTCAGGGTTGAGTAGCCCTGCTTGGTGATTTTCGGATGGGTCGTGAGCGAGAATTTCGCGATTTTCGTTTGCGACCAGGAAGAGATACCGGCATGAGAGTAGCGATTTAACAAGAGACCGGAGGGGTGCCTTGCGGTCTCCCTCTGTGCCATTTAGAATTTCCAGTTTGCTGAGTAACGGTCCCAGGAGAGAAGTGGATGGCCCGTATTGCTGGTATCAACATTCCGGCCCAGAAACATACCGTGATTGGCCTCCAGGCCATCTATGGCATTGGAGCGAGCCACGCCCGGGCAATCTGTGCCGCCACGGGGGTGGCCCCGGCGCGCAAGGTTCGCGATCTAAGCGAGGCTGAGGTCGATGCCCTGCGGGCTGAAGTAAGCAAGTACACTGTCGAGGGGGACCTCCGGCGCGAGATATCGATGAGCATCAAACGACTCATGGACCTCGGCTGTTATCGCGGTCTACGTCACCGTCGAGGGTTACCGGTACGCGGCCAGCGTACCCGTACCAACGCCCGTACCCGTAAGGGACCCCGTAAGCCCATCAAGAAGTAAGGCCCCGGCCTGACAGGAAAACTATGGCTAAAGCAGTCAGCCGCGTCCGCAAGCGCGTCAAAAAGAATGTTGTAGATGGTGTGGCCCACGTCCACGCCTCTTTCAACAACACCATCATCACTATCACCGATCGTCAGGGAAATACCTTGGCGTGGGCTACCTCTGGCGGGAGCGGTTTTCGTGGCTCGCGTAAGAGTACGCCCTTTGCCGCGCAGGTTGCGGCCGAGAAGGTAGGTTCAGTGGTGAAGGAATTCGGAATGAAGAATGTCGAGGTCCGGGTTAAAGGTCCCGGCCCGGGGCGAGAGTCTGCTGTGCGCGCCCTGAATGCGGGTGGCTTTAAGGTAACCAGCATCAGCGACGTAACTCCCATCCCCCATAATGGCTGTCGCCCTCCCAAGAAGCGGCGCGTCTGAGGCTGGAGGCTTCCTGTGGCAAAATACATCGGCTCTAAATGTCGTCAGTGTCGCCGTGAGGGAGAGAAACTCTTCCTCAAGGGCGAGAAGTGTTTTACCGCGAAGTGCGCGGTGGATCTACGTCCATTTCCTCCTGGTCAGCATGGTCAGCGCCGTACGCGGCTCTCTGATTATGCCGGGCAGTTGCGTGAGAAACAGAAGATTCGTCGTATCTACGGTGTCCTGGAGCGGCAGTTCCGCCTTTATTATGAAGAGGCTGACCGCATGAAGGGTTCCACCGGTGAGAACCTGCTCAAGGCGCTAGAATCGCGGTTGGATAGCGTGGTGCACCACATGGGCTTTGGCGCTTCGCGCTCCGAGGCCCGTCAGTTGGTACGCCATAACACGATTACGGTCAATGGTAAGCGGGTCAATATTCCCTCTTATCAGGTGCGTCCTAACGACGTGGTTGCCGTGGTGGACAAAGGCAGGGAGCAACTGCGCATTAAGGCAGCGTTGGAGGCGGCGAATCAGCGTGGCGTTCCCGCGTGGTTAGAGGTGGATGCCACGAAGATGCAGGGTATCTTCAAGAGCCTGCCGGAACGTAGCGATCTGCCCGCCACCATCAGCGAGCAGATGGTCGTTGAGTTGTATTCCAAGTAAGCAGCGGGACCCCCAATGCAGAGCGCAGTGCCGGACCTTCTTAAACCTCGTTTGGTCGATGTCCAGGTCGTTAGCCCGTTTCGGGCGCGAGTGACGGTCGAGCCTCTTGAACGTGGTTTCGGCCACACCCTAGGCAATGCCTTGCGGCGGATCCTGCTCTCCGCCATTCCTGGGGCGGCGGTGGTCGAGGCCGAGATTGACGGGGTACTCCATGAGTACACCACCAAAGAGGGTGTTCAGGAAGATGTCATTGACATCTTGCTCAATCTCAAGGGATTGGCCATCCGTATGGTGGGTAGTCGGCCTGAGTCGTACATGACCCTGGCTAAAAAAGGCCCTGGACAGGTATTAGCGCGGGACCTTCAATTGGAGCCAGACCTCGAGATCTTCAATCCCAATCACCTCATCGCCAATCTTACCAAGGAAGGTGAGTTGAATATGCGGCTTAAGGTGCAACGGGGGCGGGGTTATCAGCCGGCCTTGGTGCGTCAGGTGGGAGATGAAGAGAGTCGTCCTATCGACAAACTACTGCTTGATGCCTCTTTCAGCCCAATTCGGCGGGTTACCTATAACGTCGAGAGTGCCCGCGTTGAGCAGCGGACCAATCTGGACCGATTGGTTATCGATCTGGAGACCAATGGCACGGTAGACCCCGAAGAGACTATTCGGATCGCCGCGACTATCCTTCAAGACCAGCTTGCCGTATTCGTGGAACTCCAAGGCAAGGAAGAGTCCATGAATCAGAATCGGGGGTTGGATTTCGACCCGCTTCTGCTGCGCCCGGTGGATGATCTGGAACTTACCGTGCGCTCGGCGAATTGCCTGAAAGCTGAAAGCATCTATCTCATCGGTGATCTGATCCAGCGCACCGAAGTCGAGCTGCTCAAGACTCCTAACCTGGGCAAAAAGTCGCTCACCGAGATTAAAGATGTGTTGGCCTCGCGTGGCTTGTCGCTTGGGATGAAATTAGAAAACTGGCCCCAGCCCGGGTTGCGTAATAACGTCGAAGAAAAAGCGCCGATATAACTACGGGTAACTGTTGAAACTCCTCTCTTGTTAGTCTTTGGGCGTAATAATAGAGAACCAGAAGATTTATGGTTAGCCTCAAAGATGAGTCGGATTCCATCTAACATTTCTGTAAACGCATCGAAGATTGCTTTTCTATAAGAGATGCATGCGGATTGTTGATAACCTCCGATTATTGAGTAAGGCTTGAGAGGAAAACGGTTACGACTTCGCGCAGCGTGTGCAAGAGTGTGCGCTGTGTATTCGAGAAAGTAAGCTCCAAGGTACCGACCATGCGTCATTGCAACAGCGGGCGGCAACTCAGTCGCAACGCTAGCCACCGTCACGCCATGTTCAAAAACATGGCCGGCTCCCTGTTCCAGAATGAGATCATTCGCACCACCTTGCCTAAGGCAAAAGAGTTGCGCAGGGTTGCTGAACCCCTGATTACCCTGGCCAAGGTTGATTCCCTTGCCCATCGTCGATTAGCTTTTGATCGCCTTCGGGATCGAAAGACGGTCACCAAGCTTTTTAATGAGCTAGGGCCACGTTACCGGAATCGTCCGGGTGGCTATCTGCGTATCCTTAAAGTCGGTTTTCGTCCTGGTGACGCCGCCACTATGGCAATCGTCGAACTGGTGGACCGACCCAATTCAAGTCTGGGAGATGTCTCTGCCTAACTGGTAGTGGCTGGTTGCTGGTCTGCGCATTGGTTAGAAGACGTGGTGGATTCGCGGTTATCCTTGGGTCTTGTAACCAATGCGGGTGTTCATGGGTTGGTGGTTTCGTTCCCTGGTCGCAATCGCAGGGAACGAAATAGTCGGTGGAGAAGGGTAAAGGGAGTTTGCTCGTCGTTCCTCGCGCAATAGCACAACCGTGCTATGCCACAGTCACTTCCTTTGCCGCATAGACGTCTTGAATTGCATTGAGCAGCGCTACGCCTTCCTTCATGGGTTTTTGGAATGCCTTACGCCCGGAGATGAGCCCCATCCCACCCGCACGCTTGTTGATAACTGCGGTGCGTACTGCTTGATGGAGATCGTCTTTCCCAGATTCCCCACCAGAGTTGATCATCCCAACGCGTCCCATATAGCAGTTGGCTACTTGATAGCGTACTAAGTCGATGGGGTGGTCGGTGGTGAGTCTGCTATAGACCTTGGCGTTGGTCTTGCCGAATTTGATAGCGTTGTAACCGCCGTTATTTTCCGCCATTTTCTGTTTGACGATATCGGCATTGATGGTCGCTGCCAGATGATTGGCCTGTCCAGTCAAGTCGGCGGCAACGTGATAGTCCTTATCGCCAACCTTGAAGGCCGGATTGCGCAGATACGCCCAGAGAACGGTGGCCATGCCAAGTTCGTGTGCGCGTTCAAACGCATCAGAGACCTCTTGGATCTGACGGCGTGAATTTTCTGAGCCGTAGAATATCGTTGCACCCACGGCTACTGCGCCCAGATCAAATGCCTGTTCTACCGTAGCAAATAGCGTTTGGTCGAATATATTAGGATGGGTGAGTAACTCGTTGTGATTAATTTTCACAATGAAGGGAATTTTATGTGCGTAGCGGCGTGCCACCGAAGACAATACCCCGAGGGTCGATGCCACACCGTTACAACCACCCTCAATAGCAAGTTTTAGAATATTGTCGGGGTCGAAGTAGATTGGATTCGGCGCAAAGGATGCCCCACCGGAGTGCTCAACACCTTGGTCTACGGGGAGCAGCGAGAGATAACCGGTATTTGCCAGTCGTCCGCTGCCATACAGTGCCTGTAGGCTCCGCAATACGCTAGGTTTGAGATTCTTTGTCACCACCACGCGATCTATGTAGTCCGGTCCCGGTAGCTGCAACGTATCCTTAGGGATTCCTTCGCAGTGATGTGCCAGTAAATACTCCGCTTCACCTGCCAATAACTGAGTAACGTCGGTCATGGTGTTCTCCTCTCGGTTGGGGATCTCGGAAATATACTCCTGATTCCAGTTCACTTCCACTAGGAAAATATGTATCAGATATCCGACAGGAATAATCAGAAAAACCGAGATCAAAGAATTGGTTGGTGGTTCAATATAGTTCTACCTCTCCTTCAGGGCGGACCCTGAATCGTTTGTAGCCCCATTGGTATTGCGCTGGATGGCGACGAATACAATTCTCTACCCCCGCATTGAGGTGAGTGCAGCCTTGCACTATGTCGGGGTCACTGATCTCTGGATCACCAGGGATAAAGTGAATATGAAATCCTTCCCCACGCGGGAGACGTTCTGCATAGATGAAATACACCGGTACCCGGTCTTTTGCAGCCAATCGTGGTAATAGAACCATGGTATTGGTTGTAACATTGAAGAATGGTGCGAATACGCCCATTCCTCGGCCGGGGTTATGATCCGGAAGGATAACGGCCACCTCACCTCTTGCTAGGGTTTGATAAAGGGATTTTATTCCTTTTTTGTCAGTAGCGGCGAGCCGTGCACCATTCCGGCTACGGACGGCATGTACCCGTTCCCCTAGACCAATTAAACGCAACGGGCGATAGAGTATGGTGATGGGATAATGCGCGGAGAGATAGATACCGGCCATTTCCCAGCCTCCCAGATGAGGTCCAGCCAAAATTATCCCGCGACCTTGATTAAAGTCTGCCCGAAAGGCCTCTTCACCACTCACCCCTTTAACCAATCCCAATATCCGTTGTGCGTCCCATAACCACAGCGGCCCGATCTCGGTAATGCTCTTACCGATCTCAATCAGGGTACGGCGTATCAAATGCCGACGTTCAACCTCTCCCATCTCTGGGAAACAGAGACGCAGGTTGATCTCGACGATGCGTCGAGTCTTATTTGGAAATAGGCTCACCATCCCTCCAAACACCGCGCCGATACCCTGAGCAGTGCGCAAGGGCAAAACCGAAAAGAATTGCACCAGCCCCCAAATCAATTGCTCACGCATCATTATGTGATTCTCTCCCAGCAATGATCGTAACCAGAAAATAATACTCAGTGAAAATCGATTATTTGCGGATATTGTTGTCTGTATCTATTTCTTAATCTTGCTCTGGCTCTTAGTGTAAATAGTCGAGGACCACCCCCAAAAAAATTGTTAGACCGAACCAGTGATTATTGAGGAATGCTCGGAAACAACGTGAGGGATCTCGGTCTTTGGCCAACCACTGCTGGTAGATAGCGAAACCGGCTGCCGTGATTAGGCCAAGAAAATAGATGCTCCCCCGTTCCGATTGGATCCCCGCCTCGACGAGCAAGAGCAGCATCGCCGCGTGGGAGATACCTACCGCCAATCGATCATGGCGACCGAAGAGAATGGCAGTGGATTTTATACCAATCTTCAGATCATCCTCGCGGTCGACCATGGCATAAAGGGTGTCGTAGGCCACGGCCCATAATACTGTGGCGGTGAATATTGTCCACGCTACCGAAGGCAGCGTACCCGTTTGGGCAGCAAAGGCCATGGGTACCGCCCAGCCGAAGGCGACTCCTAGATAAAATTGAGGCAGGTGGGTATAACGTTTCGTGAAGGGATAACTCGCCGCAAGTAATCCTCCAACTACGGAAAGTTTGATAGTAAGAAGATTCATGAGCAGCACCAATCCAAAAGAGATCAGCGCCAGCACTATAAACACCCCCACCGCCTCGGTAGAACTTACCTTACCCGTCGCTATTGGGCGTTCCTGGGTACGACGCACGAAGGGGTCGAAATTGCGGTCGGCGTAGTCATTGATGGCGCAACCGGCGGCGCGCATTAATGCAGTGCCCGCGACGAACACTACCACCACCAAAGGGGTGGGGTGACCCTGACCTGCAATCCACAAGGCCCACAGAGTTGGCCACAACAACAGAAAAATACCAATGGGGCGGTGGAAACGGGTGAGAATCCAGTATTGATGCAGACGATCCAGCACCAAATACATTATGGCAGTACGAGAAGTCTCAGGCATGTCCGAGAACCAGTAAGATTACCCAAGGGGACCATTCTGGGCGGGTAAGAAAACCTCTGCCACCAATAGTGGTCGTCCCCCCATCCAAAATAGCGAGCGTCGCCCCCAGAGGAAGGCGGGTGTTACCGCAAGGGAAGAGGTGGCCCGCTGGTAGAGCCGGTGACGGGGTTGAAGGCTTGCTATTTCTACTCCCCCGCGTATCACAGAGGGGTCGGCAAACAAAACTGCTCCCAGCGGACGATTTCCCAGGCGTAGCAGACACCGCGCAGGACCGGTCAGGGTTGTAACGGGGATTACCGTGCGTGCGTAGACCCAGGATTGGTCGTTGCATAACAATTGGACCTCTCGTAACCAGACTCGGCTGTGACGCTCTATACCCAAGGCCAGTGCCTCCCCCGCGTCAGGTCGTCCCCATACCTGGCGCAGTACCCGTACCTGCATCTGCCCCGGACAGGCCCGCAGTACGCGCCGAGTGAGCGATCCGGTATCGATTAACCACGGCGCGACCTGTCGTGAAGCGTGGGGCCGAAGGAGGGATAGGGTACGCAGCCAGCGGGGGGTACCGAGAATGTTGTGACGCAGAGAGATCACGAGAAGGGCAAGTACAAGGCGATGTGTGGTTCTGGGAGCAACGTACTAAAGCGAGCAGATGGTACAGGATCCCATCGCCATTGCCAGCAGTGCCAGCAGTGCCAGCAAAAGCTTCGCAAGGGCATTGGCGTTTGTTTGTGTATCAGATAACTCACTTTCCTGTTATGGAGAAAGAGAGATGAGAGATGGCATGGATGTGTGGCTAGAATGATGACTAGGGTCATGGTTGCCAGAATCCGGACCCATCAACATTCCTTTCAGTAAAAATCAATGACTTTCCTACGCTGCCTTGAGACAATCCCTGCGACCACCGCCCTAGTGAATCTCTACTTGATGGATTCTCCTCAGAAAATGGATGAAAACGTGGCGCACAGAGGACGGTACGCTCTCACCAACTTTCTGCGTTGAACGACCCGAATTATGAATCTAGCGGACCGTGTCCATACCTTTGGCCAGGTACTTCTGCGCCGCTACGGTGAACGGGTGCATAAGGTGGCTATCAATGCCGGCCTTACCTGCCCCAATCGTGACGGTAGCAAGGGGCGAGGTGGGTGTGTCTTCTGCAACAACGCATCGTTTAACCCCAATGCCCGTCGTCCGCCCAGCGTGTCGGAGCAGATTGCCGCTGGGCGAGCTGTCATCCGCCGGCGTACCGGGGCAAAGCGCTACCTGGCCTATTTTCAGGCCTACACCAATACCTACGCCGAACTTGAAACCCTACGCAGCCTCTACGATGAGGCACTGGCAGAGCCGGATGTGGTGGGTCTGTCGGTGGGGACCCGTCCGGATTGTGTCGATCCTGGGGTCATCGAATTGCTGGCGGAGTATCGAGCGCGAGGCAATGAAGTCTGGTTAGAACTGGGGTTACAGTCGGCCTTTGATACCACTCTGGATCGGGTCAACCGTGGTCATGGCTTCGCTGAGTACCGTACCGCCTTACTCGCGGCTCGATCGGCGGGATTACCTGTTTGTACCCATTTGATTCTTGGTCTGCCCGGAGAAACCCCTTGGCACTATCGCGTAACCTTGGAACGAGTTCTCGAACTTGGGGTCGATGGTCTCAAGCTTCATCCTTTGCACGTGGTTCGTGGAACTCTCCTTGGTCACGAATGGCGTCAAGGTGAATACCAACCCTTGACCCTTTCCGAATATCTAACAGCGGTTGCCGATTTGGTGGAGTTGACCCCACCCGAGGTCATATTCCACCGTCTTACCGGTACCGCCGAACCTGAATTGTTGCTCGCGCCTACTTGGTGCTCCAAGAAATGGGCAGTACTCAATGGCATTACGGCGGAACTCGTGCGACGTGGTACCTACCAAGGTGATCGTTGTAGTGTCTCTCGATAGGAACTCACCAATGACGCATCATTGTGTGTCTTGGTTAAAAAAACGGGCGTCCCGTTTACCGAGACGCCCGTTTATTCAGAGGAGAAACGCGAATTGAGTTATCCGATAATCGCGTTCAACGTTGGGCTGGGTCGCATCACTGCGGCAACCTTTTGTGGATCAGCGTGGTAGTAGCCTCCCAAGTCGGACGGCCTACCCTGCACTGCCGCGAGTTCCGCAACAATCTTGGCCTCATTACTCTCGAGTTGCTGGGCAATGGGGGTGAAGTGCTGCTTGAGCGCGGCGTCATCATTCTGCGCTGCTAGGGCCTGAGCCCAATACAGGGTGAGGTAGAAATGACTGCCTCGATTATCCAGTTCGCCGATTTTACGGCCGGGCGACTTGTCCTCGTCGAGGAACTTACCGACGCCCTGATCAAGGGTCTTGGCAAGCACTGCGGCCTTGTGGTTATTGCGAGTAACGCTTAGGTGCTCGAATGAAGCGCCCAAAGCGCAGAATTCACCGAGTGAATCCCAACGCAAGAAGCCCTCTTCCACCAATTGTTGCACATGCTTGGGGGCGGAACCGCCCGCACCGGTTTCAAAAAGGCCACCACCATTCATCAGCGGCACAATAGAAAGCATCTTGGCGCTCGTTCCCACTTCCAAGATGGGAAAAAGGTCGGTGAGATAATCACGCAGTACGTTACCAGTGCAGGAGATAGTATCTAACCCCTGGCGGATACGCTCCAAAGAGAGACTGGTGGCCTCTACCGGAGACATAATGCGAATATCCAGGCCGCTGGTGTCGTGATTCTTTAAGTAATGCTCGACCTTTTGGATGAGTTGCGCGTCGTGGGGGCGTTCCTTGTCCAACCAGAAAACAGCGGGGGTTGCGGAAAGCCGAGCGCGGGTAACCGCCAGTTTTACCCAATCTTGGATAGCGGCATCCTTGGCTTGGCACATACGCCAAATGTCGCCGCTTTCCACTGGATGCTGGTGCATCACCGCACCGCTACCGTCAATAACCCGAATCGTACCATTCCCAGAGGCCTTAAAGGTAAAAGGATGGGAACCGTATTCCTCAGCTTTTTGCGCCATTAAACCCACGTTGGGGACAGTACCCATAATTGCGGGATTGAGCGCACCATTCTTGATGCAATCTTTAATGGTTGCGTCATAGACGCCAGAGTAGCAGTGGTCGGGAATTACGGCTTTAGTGTCGCAGGGTTTGCCATCGGGACCCCAGCCAATACCACCAGCACGGATCATGGCAGGCATAGAGGCATCGATAATCACATCGCTGGGAACATGCAGATTGGTGATGCCTCGATCAGAGTTAACCATGTAGAGGGCTGGTTGCTTTTCCATGCAGGATTTAATATCAGCCTCGATGGCCGATCTTCTATCCTCCGGTAGGGCCTGGATCTTTTTAATAAGATCACCCAGACCATTGTTGGGATCGACTCCTGCACCGGTTAATGTCTCACCATGTTTGGTGAAAACCTCTTCAAAGAAGACCGAAACCGCATGACCGAATAGTATCGGGTCGGAAATCTTCATCATGGTCGCCTTCAAATGCAACGAGAAGAGCACCCCATTGTCCTTGGCATCGGCAATCTGTTCTTTGTAGAAGGCACGAAGGGCCTTTACGCTCATCATCGTGGCGTCTACTACCTCCTCAGCCTTGAGGGAGATCTTCTTTAGCACGGTAACTGCGCCATTTCCATCAACGAATTCGATACGCCCTCCGCCAGCAGCCGTAGCGGAAACGGTGGTGGATTTCTCATTGGAACGGAAGTCGCCGCTACTCATGGTGGCAACGTGGGTCTTAGAGTCAGGACTCCATTTCCCCATAGAGTGAGGATTTTTCTTGGCGTATTCCTTCACAGCCAGAGGGGCGCGACGATCGGAATTTCCTTCACGTAACACCGGATTGACCGCGCTACCCTTGACCTTTTCATAGCGCGCCTTGATATCCCGCTCTGCATCTGTCTTAGGATCGACCGGATAGAGTGGCAGATTGTAACCCTGGCTTTGCAGTTCCTTGATGGCCGCGTCCAATTGAGGCTGAGAGGCACTGACGTTGGGCAGTTTGATCACATTGGCCTCGGGTCCGGTAACCAATGTTCCCAACTCTGCTAAATCGTCGGACTGCCGTTGAGCCTCCGTAAGAAATTCGGGGAAGCTGGCGATAATTCGACCCGCCAGGGAGATGTCCTTGGTCCCAATCGTAATACCAGCGGGGCGAGTGAAGGCCTGGATGATGGGCAGAAAGGAGCTACTCGCCAACTGGGGAGCTTCATCAACCTTGGTGTAAATAATATCGGGCTGAACGGAAGTTGCTGCTTTTGACATTTGTCTCACTCGGTTATTAAGGGAATCAAAACTTTTGTTCTGAACAGAACACTTGGCGACAGTTCTATCCTGAGATGCCAAACCTCATCAATGCAGGAAAACAATCGCTACGGTCAATGCCCATTGGTAAACAAGAGGGCAGTGCTAATAACCTACACATTGATTGGTGGACTGGTGCTCAATGGCACATCAATGCCGCGTCATGGTCTCATGTTTTCGGCGTGCCCCTCCAAACTAATGCGTAGGTCAGTAAAACGCAGAAAGTCAATTCCCTCTGAGAACGCCACGTAGGTTGTGTGCGGTGGCGTTTTAAAAATACTGGACAGCGATTGCGCTAACGTTTTATAAGGTTTCGTGGTCTCTACCGTTGCGCGTTTTTCCACGAGTGTGTACCGTTACAAAATTGCAGAATCTATGCATTGATAAACGGAAGACACCGCCAGAACAACTGGCTATGAGGCAGTGCATCGCCAAAAACAGCGTCGCGATCTATCGATTAACTGAAGACTGTTTTAGTCAATGCGTAAATCCTAAAGCAGAAAAACAGTGTTATCCGCAATCTTTCTGCACAACTGCTCGTTCTCTCCCAGCGGAAAGGGGCCAGAGTAGGCAATCAAACACAAAATGCGACCAATCGTCAGTTGATTGAATTGGCAATTTTTAATCACCTTCTCGACTAATTCCCTGCCGTTGGGCGGGGATGAACGGCTACCTTCCCGCTAGTCATCTATCAGTATCAGTATCAGTGCTAGGTTAGGTATAAAAGAAAGATATAATTCATGGAAATATCCCCATCTACCCAGAACGGGGGGCTAGAGTGCCATGTCTGGGTGGGTGGTTACAAGAATGCGTAGCGTGTATTCGCCTAAAGTAGCAATTTACCATCTTACCGGTATGGAATGTCCCTCTTGGCCAATAGCGGGTGGCGATGCGGCAAGTGACGTGACAGGTGATTGTCTGCGGGGTTGGCCCGTTGAGTGTGCCTCCGGTCCTACCTGAATGCGAGGAGCTGTTGATGGGGGCGTTCATTAACCTACCGTCGGATGACTTTTGCGTGTGTTTCCGGACGAAGGCAACTTCCGGAAAATAACCTACCAGCCCCCATTTTTCCTTAGGTGATTTGAGTAGTTACTTATCAATCTTGTTGGTCGTCATTTCGGCATTTCCTGCCGGAAGGACGGTTGAATTGAGCCGTAGGCGGCAGCTTGGGTTAGATAGCAATTTTTCTTAACTATTTTGGTTGTATTTTATTTTTGTTCACCTCCCCTCTGCCCTCTCCCGTTGAGAGTGGGTAAACGGTCACATATTTAAGGAATACCTACCATGAATCTCTTGCTGGATCCCTCATTTCAGAATTTACCTCGTGAAGTGCCTCTTCCTGTACCGGAAATTAAGGTGATGCGCTTCGATTGGGCGATTAAGTCCCTGTTGCAAGACAAAGCCAACTTCGATGTTCTGGAAGGTTTTATCGGTGCGCTACTGGGTGAAGAAGAGATTGCTATTGAGCAAGTGTTAGAGAGTGAGAGCAATGCCGAAGAGGGGCATAAGTTCAACCGGGTAGATTTACTTGTTCACGATTGATTGGGTCGCAAGTTTATCGTTGAGGTGCAAAATCAGGTGGTGTCTTACGTTGACCTAACTGGCAGAGCGGGAAAGGAAATCCACTCATGAATTGTCCAAACATGATCGGTAAGACCAGCAGCCATGGCTGGTGTTCGATCTTTCCATTTTTCACGATCATCCTTAATACGCAGTGTTCGCACAGGCCAGCGGAAATTGTAGCTGAGTGCTACAAAGTATGTCATTGCATTGTGCATTTCCCAATTCTTTGAGAAACGGTAACTCTTACGGGTCTTCCGGGCATTCTGGCCACGGTCGGTGGCATTGAGACGTTCGATGAATGCGGTATTGATAAAGGAGCTGACTATCGAGCGCGCCAGCCATAGGATCAATAACTCCAGAGTACCGAAGACCACGGTTCGTTTCACATCCACAACTCGACCCTTCTTGCGAGTTTTACGAACGGTGGCATAACACAAGTCATTTGGCATGACTCGCTTTGGGTTCGGAGGACGACCTGGCCCTGGTCGTTTAGGTTGTGCCACTTCGGTTGCGTAAACTTTCTCAATTGCAGTTTGGTAAGGGGCGTGTTCGTCGGATGTAAGTAACAAATCAGTTCTTCCTTTAGTACGTTTACTAACATCTTCAACTAGTTGAAGACAATTCTCCGCCGTACGCTTTCCTGGAACCACGGACAGTACCAACCGACTTTCCGCATCAATAGCAATATGATCCCAATTATCCCCGCAGTTCTCTCCTTCTGGAGTGCAATTCGCTTCCTTCTTGAATACAAAACTCCATTTTTCATCAAACTGTACTTCCCTTGTCTGGGGAGAGAACGCAACCAACTCGTCATGTACCAAGACCGCGTGATTTCCAGCCAAGCGTGCGTAACGAGTCACTGTATTCTGGTTCACATGAATTAGACGCGCCGTCTGCCGCACTCCACATCCTTCACGCAGATGTTCCAACAGGGATTCTACTTTTTCTTCGGGTAAACGACTTTGCTCAAATACACTCCCCTTTCGTTCCGAAAAATATTTCCTGCACGTACGGCAACAAATACCTCGAATCCGATGAGAATGCCCACTCCACCCATGCCACCGCAAGTTTCCTTTGCCGCGAATTCGGAAATCAGGACAATCTACGTTGCGACAACAAAATACCTCAATTGGGTGTGCAGCCATCACTTTAACCTCAAGTAATTGAGAATAAAAATACGCACTACGCTCGTAAAACAACAGCATTACTTTTTGTAACTGACAGAATTATAGAATGTTTTTGTCGTAGCGTAGGTTAGGTCAACGTAAGGCACCACCTGCTATTCCACTCTCGAGCCAATCTTTTGCACTTACCTCTAACTCGCATGCTTGACGTGATAGCTCGGGATAGCCAAAAGTTCCGCCTGAACCAGCCAATTTGTGTAGACGCGCGTGGAGGTCCGCCAAAATGGTGGAGGGAATCTCCGGTCCTTGTTCGGAAACGCAGCTGGCCAGATCGTCCAAGGTATTTTTTATCTGACTGGCATACTGCTCATTTAGAGCAGCAAGTTGCGCGGCAAAATCAGACATGAGCGCTGCTCCAGATCCGCAGCACCTCATTTGATAATTGCATGGGGTCAAAGGGCTTGGCGATTACATTGAGAGCACCCAGCGATTGGTAATACACTACTTCGGGGGGCTGTACTTTGGCAGTGAGGAAGATTACGGGGATTGTTGCAGTGGCAGAATTAGCGCGCAGCCGCTGCAAAGTGGTAGGGCCATCCATTCCTGGCATCATGACATCCAACAGGATGAGATCGGGCGCAAAACTATCTACCGTATTCAAGGCATCGGGTCCGTTGCCGCAGATCTTCACTTCGTAGCCACCCACCATTTCCAGTGCCAACTTAGCCACGGCTTGGATATCGAGTTCGTCCTCTACATAGAGGATGCGTTTGAGAGTTCTATTCGAGACCATGGTGAAAGGAGACTCCTGAGGAGAGGGTCGTGAATAATCTCTTAGACATTATCGGAAATCCCTGCCGTTGATTACCGCCTCACTATTCCGATAGGGAGTTCCAGATCCAGTACGCAGAGATATGAGGTGGAATGTGGGTTCACCATCTATAGAGCCTAGATTCCGACACTCCCTGCCGGAATGATTACTCGTTCACGGGAAGTCCTCGATAATATCTGTTTGTCGCAGTAAAGTAACAGACTTTTTTACAACCTCTCAAAAAATCACGCAGGGTGTTAATCTGCGCGTTGGCTAGATTACTCATCAGAATGCTAGATAACCCAAGTTGCTACCCATAGCATGTTACATCACCATCTCGGCAGGGATCGCCGGAATCCAGTACACAGGGACGTGAGTTACTGTCGTGGTTTGAGTTAAGTAAACGAGGTGTCGTAGCTTAGACGGATAGTCGATGGATAGATAAGTCCATAAGTCCTTAGGTTTCTCTTTTTTATTCTTGGACCGCCCGTACCTCTTCCAGAGGTATCACCGGGAAGATGGTGGTTGGGATGGTTTTACTCAATAGACCTTATCGGAAACCTCCTCATCACACACCACAGTCAATATAAATCATGAGGTTGCGTTGTCCGGCAGAGCTAGGTAGGGGGTTTCCGATAAGGTCTAATACTCCGCTATTGGTTTGTAGCGCCAGGAAAAGTTGGCTGAACTGCCCGAGAATAACCTATTTTGTATAGTATCAAGGTTTCGTGTCTTTGCGATAAGCGCCTTTAAACCTTCCCCCGAGAAAGTATCAGTGCTGGAATCAACTCTCAGAGTACGTACAATGGTTTCACCCTTGATTGACGAGATTGTGCATTGAATGTCGGTTCCGACTGAATCAGACTCTTGCTTCAGTTCGCGTAATTGTTCTTCAAAATCGCTATAGGTGCGCTGAAGTTCTTCCAGGGTCGATTCTAATGCCCGTAGTTGTTGCGTAAGTGTGGCAAAACGGTTGGTAATTTTGAAAAGGTTATCTTGTTGCGCTGGTGTAATTTGAATTTCACCTTTGCTAAGTCTTTCCTTGAGGGCCAGGAAATTACCAAATTCCTTTTGTCCTCTGATCGACTCTATTTCTTTGCGTGTGGTTTCAAGTTTTGGAAAAATTCCTGTCATGCGTTTACGTAGTTCCGTCTGTTTTTTCTCAGTTGCCAATTGGTTGGGGGTGAGCATAGTGACAACCGTCTCTTGGTGGCGATGGACGTTAGATACGGCGATGGTTGCCGATTGCGCAATAATGATGCAGCCCGCCGCCGTCCCTATCTCTACCCGATTACCAATGATCTGGCATCTGGTGGCCGATTCCAGTATGAGATGACCGCCAGAGATTGTACATCCCTCCGCGTGTTTGATATGGATGGTGCCGTTGGGTGCATCGAGTACCGCAGCAGAGGCGCGACCTTGCACGGTGATCTCTCCACCGGGACTGCTTGCCCTACCGTTAACCAGATTTTTCCCCAGGAGAATGGTGCCACCACGTGAAATGATGGTGCCGAATACGTCGTTGTGGAGAATTATGTTCTTGCCCTCGACAATCCGTTGCTCCTGAACCTCTCCGAATTCCTCGTAGTTGTCACCACTTAATTTCAAATTTCCGGTGGTGCGTATATTTACCCCTGCGCGATTCACGATTTTCTCAGCGATCGAGATCTGATTGCAAGATTTATCAATAGTTACAAAACCAGTCAGGTTCGCGACAATGTACTGCCCATCGGGTCGGACCTCGACACGAGTTCCAGGACCAGCGAGTTTGGTAAGGTCAAGATCTGTAGGAGGTGCCGCCTCAACTAGCTCTCCCGTGACTTTTCTGCCCGGCACGCCGAGGATGCAGGGTATTTTCCGTATCAACAACTCGTCCTTCATTACTTGGGGAAAGTGGTTTTGGAATGCGCTGAGATCAACGACACCGCCTCGCAAAAGTTTTGGCGAATTGTCGCGACGCAGCGACTTATTCTTTTCTTCGATTTCTGCATTTTTTCCTGCAACAGGCTCGCGCCATAGCGCCACCTTCGTGCGTTCAATTCCGCCGTCCTTGGAAATTACTCGCCGTACCACAGTCTCTTCAATGCCCGCCCGAACTCCGTTGGTCCACAGATGTGCGACAAATTCGTCGAAATTGAGTTTGGTTGGCTCAAGTTGTGCTGATCCCTTTTTCAGGATGACCGATGAGGCGTTACCGACTTCTTTACTTACTGACGGATCGTCAATGCTTTCCAGAAATACCGCTTCAAATAGATATTCTGCGCTGGTCCCGTCGGTACTGAGTTGGACCGCTCGATAAATAGCCCGACGTTTCAATGTGAAAACCCGAATGTCCGTCGCAAGGCGCACCGGTGCGGTGAGTTTGCTAACCTGTTCCAATTCATAGAGTAGGCGATTAAAATTGACAAACTCTAAACCAAAAAAATAGGCACCATCTGCGAACACGCTATCGACAAAGCGCATGAACCGATCATCGATACCAACCTTTGTGGTATCGACAAAAAGTCCCTCAGGCCGTTTGATTATGAAAGATGGTAGTGATGCTTCACCGGTTCCATAAGTCGGGCGAGCGAGGGCAGCGTCTTTTGCTGAGACGTGTAACACCGGGTTACTATTTGCCGTAGCGGCAGGTAATACCTGTGGGGAGATCATGGCCACCCTCATCTTTTATGTAATGTAATGCAAGTTGTCACCTCTTCGCTGTATCGGCAGCGAATATCGAAATTCAACGGTCATGAAGTATCTGGCGAGCCAGTTTTTTTGTAACTTATTAACATAACCCAAGTTGCTACCCACATTGAGTAATTCTTTGATCGCCCTCCCCCCAACCCCTCCCGTTGGGAGGGGGAGAAAACAACGCCAGCCATTGATATTGGCCACTAGAGCTGAATATCTTCACTCCCTTCTCAACGGGAGGGGGTTGGGGGGAGGCGATCAAAAAACTACTTGTCTGAAAAGAATTATGGCCTGAGACCGTAGGTGGCAACTTGGGTTAACATAGGATCTTACACGGCATAACGCTGGTGGCCTTTTTCAAGGAAGATCAAATTCGACCTGATCGGTAGTTAAACCCGCAAGGGTAAAAAAGTCCTCTCCTAACGCTGAAATGGGGGCATCTTGACATTTGAGGTTGGTCAGTAGTTTTCCGTTTTTTTCCACAGCGACTCCGTCCTTAGTTCCCCAGCCCTTACCAATTGCCGTATAGACGATATAGTTATACTGGCCGTTGATAAATCGCAGATAGCTCCCGCCTCCGCCCGAAAACATTAAGGTTTGTGCGCGGATATTAGAGCGATAAGACGGTGTGCTTGACGTTGGAAATATAAATTCAGGTGCAGTTTTTGGTCCGAATCGATAATGCAGATAGCCAGTTGTTGATGAAATATCTTGTGATGCGCACACCGAAACAATCTTCTTTCCAAGCGAACAAGAGAAAATCGTTTTCTCTTGACGAGTACAATGCGAATCTGTGGCAATTGCCGGTAGGGTAATAAGGCTGGCCAGGCCAATCAATACCTGCATATTTAGTTTCATGGTAGAGTCTTTTGGAAGTTTTGTGAGTTGAGTTAGGTGTAACCGTTACTACTTTCCCAACAGAGGTTAGGGGCCAACAGATGTAGGCCCCTTTGTCTTAGGAGGTAGGCCTTTCGGCAGGGATCGCTAAAACTCAGCTGCTATGGATGGTATGGGCGGCGATTTACATCCCTGAGTTTTGGATTCCGGCAATCCCTGCTCGAATGACTGCTGAGTTAAGTCGTTAGCGAGTTGGGTTGGCTGAATTTTCTCTGGAAATCTACCCCTGTGGGAGGGTCGATTAAGAAATGTAACTCATCGGTCGTAAGTTGAATCAGTAACTATTTGGTAGGTTCTTTCTCAACCCCCTCCCGTCGGGAGGGGGAGTGAGCCGTTGTACTTAGGCTAGCAACGCATAGAATTCTTTAAAGTTCTTGATGCGATCAGCTAAACCGATGGTGCCGCCATTAACCTTTTCGGTAATATCGGTTACTATCGCATCGGTTGCACCTTTATCAGCCAATGTATTAAGTGAACGGGATTGCCAAAACCACGCAGCCGACAATAACGGATATTTGGATGCGACCAGATCGGGATTGTCTAAGAGGTTTTCCTCTACTGTTGCATCAAATGATCGATAATTATTCTTGCCGGTTAGTTGGATATAGCCACGTCCCCGGAATTTATAGCCTTCCTTGCTGGCCTCATCACCGTTACCCATTCGTCCACCATAAACCCGTGATGCGATTTTCTCCGGTTGTCTTGCGTAACTATCCGCTAAGTCACCCGGAAAATACTTGGAAAATATCTTTTTCAAACCGTCGGCAGAATAATTCAAATTCTCTTGCGTAGCCTTAAATTCTGCACTCTCGTGTGCGCATTGCGCCAAGAAGTGGGCCAATCGCAGAGGTGAATTGATCTGGAATTTCTCGGCGCAGTCGGGAATTTGAGCAATGACCGCATTAGGAATATGACCCGAGAGTTTGTCCAATTTTAACCCGGCAACATCGGGGACGATCGTTTCGCCAGCGGGCACGGACTCCGGCGGGAACATCTTGCTAAACGTTGCCGGTCCAATAATACCATCGGCAGTTAACCCATTGTCAGATTGCCAGGTTTTTACTGCTTTTTCGGTTCCCGGACCAAAAATACCGTCTGCTTTTAATCCTAACTCAGTCTGTACTTTTTTTACATTGTCACCGGTTGAGCCTACTTTTAGTAACATGGTTGCTTATCCTAAATAAGAAGCATTTGAAGTGTATTGCGTACTTGCGTATATCATTGCCAACCTGTTGTTAATCATTGGAGTCCATGCACCATTACGCACTATTGGAACCAAGTCTCCCGTTACATATGGTTATGTTTTCCCGAATAATTTCCCTCCTATTCCATGACCAAACCGAATGTCCCACTAAACACCTGCGCAGAGATGGCGTCTGTTGTTTCGTAACTTGCCAAGCCGAGGGTGATTTTTCTGATCTTATCGTCCTTTGTCGAACGGAGGAACGATGTGACTGGATCTAATCGGTTATAAATTCCGAATTTTGGCGTAATGGCTCATACAATTGTTGTGCCCAATATTCAAAACCCTGGTCATCGCTGACATTCCATAGGGTGTCAAAACAGGGAAATGCACGTTTTAAATAAGGGTCCTGCTGAATTTCACCGTTATGATAACCGCCTTCGTATTCCTTGCGTGCAAGGTCACGAGCGGTTTCTGGATGAGCGTCCGTCTTTTCCAACCAAACGAATGCGGTTCGACAAGCCAGCGGGAAGGGTCTACGCATTCCCAGGCACCACCCCTCCAATACGACACTTAACCGAGCGTAAGCCGTCGTAGGGACGATGGCTGACAATTGGACGATGCCATCGGTCCCGACTTGGAGGGTAGAGAGATCCAGCCCAGCAGCACAACCTGCAAGATGACGCAGCCAGGGTCGTACCAGGCTGTGCCATTTGGGTCGCCCATCCCGTCCCTTGACCTCTTTAGGACGAACCAGGATCTGCGCCCATCTTCCTTTTGCGTTGCGGCGCAGACCCGGCAACCAGTCTTCCAGAAGGATACGTGGTCCGTCAAGGGACGAAAATTCCAGACGGATTTCCTGTGGCATATTCTGTACCAACGACCACTCGCGATACAATCTTTCTGCATATTCATAGGCCGCCCAGGCGGGATCAGAGAATTTCGCCAAGGCTGGTTCCGCGAATCCAGCCATGGGTAATTCTCCACGGCGACGTTGTCGTTCCTGATGTTTCTTAAATTGTGTACGGGCACTACCGTAGGGTGCGGTTAATGCCGCGTGCAGAACCTCGTCGCCCAAGGTATAACTTTTTAGGGCATCGAAGACAAATGGTTCCAAGTCGCTATTGGTCGCCTGATTTGTTTCAAACCAAACCTTGAGTCGTCCATTGAAAAATGTCCGAACCGGATAACGTAGGAAACCAGCGAGAGTTTCTAGGGTAAGCGGGGCCTCCGGGGTGTAGGGGCTTAAGTTGGAACTATCTGAGCTTGCTTTAATTGCTGACGCATCATGCGCTGCTGCTGGATGGGTCGATCGCCATTCGTCTGCGTAGGAAAAGAGGCGTTCGTCGTGACCCTTGACCCCGGTGGGTAGGAAATAGCGAGGGCTAAAGGGCTGTAAGGGATGTTCCAGCGTCAATCGCTCCAGCAAAATGCGACCAGCATCGCAGGCTATCGTTTCATATTCCGCATCGACCTCTTTTTCAAAATACTCCTCAGCTTGCCAGCCAACAATAATGGTATCCCTCAACTGCTCTACCAATACCGAAGGGGGGTGTTCGCCATTATCTTGTACACTCCGCCCCACCCAACTCAAGTAGAATTTTCGGCGGGCGGAGAGAAGGGCCTCCAGAAATAGATAGCGGTCGTCCTCGCGACGTGAGCGATCGCCGGGGCGATAGCCACCGTTATTCATCAGATCGAAACTAAAAGGAAGTTGGCGGCGTGGATAATCGCCATCGTTCATCCCCATGAGACACACGACTTCAAAGGGGATGGCGCGCATCGGTAGCAGTGTGCAAAAATTTACACGACCCGCTAGGAATCGTTGCGATAGTTTGTCAGTACCCTCCGTTCCGGCCAGCCACGCCTCACGTACTACTGCAAGAGATAATTCCGTCTCTTTTGTAACACTTGATTCAAATCCCGCATGTTGACATCGTTCCTCCCAATCCTCCAGATTACTTGCCAATTGTTCTAGGATTAAAGTATCACGCTCACTGGTGGGTAGAAAAAATGCGGCTAACAACCGGCGGAGACGCTCTTTCCAGATCGTAGGTGGAGCGGGTTCACTGAGTTCATGCCAGAATGAGCGCAGGATTTCCAATAATCTGGCGAGTGGCCCCACTAAAGTTGCACTCAGACCGCCAATTTCTTCGTAGGGTTCGATTCCGTTCCAGGGTTCACCGCTACCTACGCTATAACCCAATAACATACGATTCAAACCAAATTGCCAACTGTTCTGCTCTAAACCAGAGGGGAGGTCTAGTGTTGTGCGTTGCTCGGCATCTAGGCCCCAGCGAATACCGGCCCCCTCGATCCAACTGCGTAGTGTGGCCAAGTCGGCCTCGGCAATATTAAAACGCTCGCGAATTGCTGATACTTCTAGGAGGTCGAGCAAGTCACTTACCGCAAAGCGCGATTCGGGCAGACGCAATAGAAGGTCCAAAGCGATTAATACAGGATTCCGACCACGCTCTCGCTGGTCGGCCAGACTAAAAGGAATATACTGGGGGGAATCGCTCCCGAACTTTCCGAACACCGCACGAATATGGGGTGCATAGCTGTCGATATCCGGAACCATAACGATAACGTCGCGAGGCCGGAGACGTTTACTATTTCCCGCAGGTGTGTCTTGGGTAGTAAATAATGCCAACAATTGGTCGTGGAGGATCTCGACTTCCCGTTGTGAGCTATGAGCGATATGAAAGACCAGTGAGGTATCATCCGGGCTAATCAATGGACGATCGTCAGGGGCTTGTGGTAAAGGCATCAAATCGAGGATAGACTGTTGGATCTGTTGCAGCAAACTGCGCTCATCTTCAGCACCAAAGTCATCGAACAAATCAATGCGTTGAAACCATTCCTGATAGTCTTCCGGGGAATCGAATTCATCCAGCAGTCTAATATAATCACGACCTTGTCTGCCCCACGCGGCCAGGAGTGGATTGGCGTGGAGGTGTAATTCTTCGTCTTTTAGTTCCGTTGGCATCTGTGGTTTGGATTGCTGACGGCGCCGTTGCGCACGGAGTAGATCCTTGTGCTCAATAATGTCGGCCCAGTAATAGCGGCAAGGATTATGAACACACAAGAGAACCTGGCAGAATCGAGCAAGGGCGGCCAGGGCATAGATCATTTGTTGGGGTAGGGAGGAGATGCCGAATACCACAATTCGTCGTGGCAGCCGTGATGGTCGCTGTTTCACTTGTTCTAGGCTGGCGAGGAAGCGTTCGTGCAGCAGTGCCCGGCTGGTTTGTTGGAGATCAATTGGGACATCTTTCAACAACGCTCGCCACAGTGCGGGTTGCCAATGTTGTTCTTTGGGAATGGGGTGTGGTTTGCCGTGGGCGTCGCGCAATTGGTCACGACCATCGGCCCAGTCGCGCAACCAATCTGCTCGATAGACCTGATATTGGTCAAATAGATCCGCCAGACAGGTTACCAGTTGTTGTTGTTTGCGCGCATCCCAATCCTCCACTGGGATTGTTTCGGTTCCCTCAGTGTAACGCCGTAAGGGTTCAAAACACGGGTCCGCGAGCATTTTCGGTAGCAGGCGGAATAATCGCCAGGTCAGCATCTCTCGATCGAAAAGCGACTCCTTGGGTACCGCGTCACTACCCAACACTGCTTGATAGGCACTCCAAAGAAATCGTGCGGGCAATTGTAGTTTAATCGCCGCACAGATACCCAATCCTTCATTATCGGCCAGTGCAAACTTTAGCCATTGGGCCATGCCATTGCTCTGGACGAGTACGATTTCATTTTCCAAAGGCTTCAAAGGATGGTCACGTAACCACTCCACGACCACGGTCCGCAGATTCTCCAGCAGATTAGAATGAATTATCGCCAGACCTGTTTGAAGAGGTGCGATTTCTGGTTTTAGGTTAGTGGGTGATGTTTTTTGTTTTATAAATGTATCTCCGTACTAGCACTTTTGCAGTAATCGTTTGCTTCTCCTTTCCTCTAGGAGGGAGAAAGTGGTTACGTAATTTGGATTACTAACCGTCTAAATCGCCGCTGATGGCACGTTGATAGAGTTCTGTATAATGGCGTGCACTCTCTGTCCAGCTATAATCGGCGGCCATAGCAACTTTCATCATTTGCTGCCATGCCTGGTAGTTGTTGTAGTACAGGTCTAATGCCCGAATAAGGGTTGAGATCAATGCGGGGATGGTTGGTGCGTCGAAAACGAAACCGGTGGCGCATCCGGTTGTGATATTACCAGGGGTAGCGTCGATGACGGTATCTGCCAATCCCCCGGTGCGGCGTACTATGGGTAGAGTTCCATAGCGTAGGCTATAGAGTTGGTTGAGCCCGCAGGGTTCAAAGCGAGAAGGCATGACGAAGGCATCGGCCCCTGCCTCGATCAAATGGGCAAGATCTTCGTTGTAACCCACCTGTACCGCTACCTGAGAAGGAAAACGTGTTGCTAGGTCGCGCAATCCCTGCTCGAAGAATTTATCACCTGACCCCAATACTACGATCTGCACCGCGTGGTGGAGCAGATCAGGTAATCCTGCGAGTATCAAATCAAATCCCTTTTGCTCGACCAGTCGCCCAATAAATCCTAATAGCAATACCTTGGGACGTACCGGCAGCACCATCTGCCGCTGTAATGCCGCTTTGTTTGCGGCCTTTCCGGAGAAATCGGTGGGGCTATAACGGTGGGGGATACGGGTATCGTTTTGAGGATCCCAGTAGTCGTAGTTGGCCCCGTTGAGAATACCTACCAAGCGATCAGCTCGTGCCCTTAGTAATCCTTCTAGGCCGTAGCCGAAGGCGGGTGTCCGAATTTCTCGGGCATAGGTAGGGCTGACTGCTGTCAACAGATCGGAATCGGCGAGGCCGCCTTTAATAAAAGAGACCTGACTGTAAAATTCAATTCCCTCGGGGGACCATAATGCCATGGGTAGACCCAAATCAACAAAGGTGCCCCACGAAAATAGCCCCTGATAGGAAAGATTATGCAGAGTGAAAATGGTCCTGGGGCGGTATCCTTTTAATGCAAACAGGGCTGGTACCAGGCCCGTCTGCCAATCATTGCAATGTACTACCTCGGGAATCCAACCTAGTCCTGCCCGTCCCTCGGCCAATGCGACTACCGCTCGCGAGAATAGGGTGAATCGCTGGGCGTTATCGGGCCAATCCCCTTTTCCATCGCCGTAAAGACCGCCGACACGATCGAAATAGATTGGACAGTCCACTAGATACAGGGGGACATCGGTGCCTGGTAAGGTACCCTCTAAAAGTCTTACCGGAGTTGCTGCTCCCGGTAGCTCAAGAAGTCGTACCAGGGTCAACCGTTCACAACGGGCTAACGCCTCGGGGTAAGCTGGCAATATCAAGCGAACATCGTAGCCTAAGGCACGCAAAGCGGGAGGTAGCGACCCAGATACATCGGCTAGCCCCCCGGTCTTTGCCAAAGGGTGAACTTCGCTGGTGGCAAACAGAACGGTTGTCATTGTAGATTGGCGGATTACGGATTAGGATGAATGAATAGAGTGCAGGTTGGATGAAATGTCGCTAAAGTGTTTTCACCAATGTAACCGTTCCTTTACTCCGCAGGGAAGGTGGAATGGTTACTCACCAGCCGCACTAATGTGTTCAAAATAGTAAATCATAGCTAATTGAAAATAACCAGGCGTTTCCATAAGGCACGCCCGCGTTAAAAGTAGGTCCCCCTTTGTCGAGCCAGCGATCAATTTGGGTCTTGATGGTGCTGTTGGGCGTTAGTTCATAACGTAACGAACCAGACAATGTTGCCCAACGTTCTACGCTAAGCGGGTCGAGGTTCGCTGGATTGATCACGTTGGTATCTGCATTTGCTGGGGTGAGTCGCTGCTTAAAATAATTGTAGGTGAGCATCGGTAGGTAGTGGTCGATACGGTACCCGAGCCCTAGCAGAAAAGAATACTCCGCCTCACCGGCCTGCTTGCGATTCATGTAGAGATATTCATTGTGCAGCAACCAGTGGTGATAGTCTCCTACGAACGACAAGGCGTAAATTTGCTGGCGGGCCTTAGGTGAATCGGGGTATGGCACCGTGGAGGGAGAGGTGACCCGATCCTGGTATTTCGATTGAATATATGCCAATCGTATTTCGAACCAATCCTTCACTAATGACAGATCGGTACCGACGAGATCGCTCCATTTTGAATCAGTTCGACTATTCCGGCCGTAGTAAATTTTCCAGTAGGGATTATCGTTCTTGGTTTCGCTACCGGCAAAGATATTTATAGCGGCAGTCCAGCTACCCCACTGGGCACGATAGAGCAGATTTGCACCATTGTAGTTGACAATCTCCCAGCCATATTGTCCAGGAGGCAAATATATCCAGGGATAGGAAAAGCCAACATCCTGGGACTCTGAGTAATAAAAGAGCGGGAGGCGTTTACGGCCCACCTGAAGCGTCATGTTGTTGGTAAGACCAAGGTTGGCATAGATCCACTCCAGATCGATCTTGCCGTTACGGGCACCGCGCGCGACTACCTGGCCGGTGAGTGAGAATTCTGAATTGAAAGTTGCCGTTTCCTGCCAACCAAGTCGTGAGACCGGGTTTAATGTCCAATTATTACCTGAGTAAATGCCTCCCTGGGCATAGTCGACAACATAAATCGGCGTGTTGTAACCGTTAAAATCTTGCGGAGGATCACCCTTGAAGATCTTTCCAGCAGAAAGGGTTAGAAAACCCAAGCCGGAGAATTCAACGCCACCACTTTTCTGCGATCCGCCAATCGCTTCGCACGGCAATAGGACGATGGCTAACAACGTAATCGGGAGCAAAAGGTTCATGTCTGTTCCTCGTGCTTGGGAATCAGCATGGTTCTAATGCGTTCGGCGGCACTATCGAATTCATTGATAGGGACGGGGCGGGAGAAAAAGAATCCCTGCGCATAGCGGCATTGCATCCTTCTTAATAATTCTAATTGTTCCTTATTTTCCACACCCTCTGCCACCACACGCATCCCCAAGGTTCGTGCCATAACGACAATCGCTTCGACGAGGGCGTAATCGTCAGTGTCGTCACCCATATCGCGGACAAAAGATTTGTCGACCTTGATGGTGTTCACCGGGAAACGCTTCAGATAGGACAGCGAGGAATAGCCAGTACCGAAATCATCAAGGTAGATGATGAATCCCTGTTCACGTAGTGCGCCGAGCCACTGTTGCGCCCGACGTACATCTGACAAAAGGACCCCTTCGGTAAGTTCTATCATGAGATGTGAGGCATCGATACCGTGGCGTTGAATTGCTTCAGCCAACGTCGCTGGTGGTAACCCGTCAGGGATCTGGCGTCCCGAGATATTGATCGAGAGATAGTAATCCTTGCCTTCATTTTTCCAATTCGCCAATTGTTGACAGGCGGTTTCAAGGCCCCAGAGACCAATATCAATGATTAGCCCGGTTTCCTCCGCGAGTGGGATAAAGGCATCGGGGGGGACTAGCCCTTTTTCGGGGTGACGCCAACGAATGAGGGCCTCGGCGCCGACGAGGCGATTGCTAGTCAGGTCAACAATCGGTTGGAAGAAAAAGCTGAATTCGTTTCGTTTCAAGGCCAACTGCATATCGGTTTCCATGGTTCGACGCCGTTCGACGGCCTCGGCCATGCTTCGATCAAAAAAGCTGAAACGATTGCCACCGTTCAATCGGGCATGATCGAGGGCCAATTCTGCATTGCGCAATAGAAAGGGCAGGTCATTTCCGTCATGTGGGTAGATGGTAATGCCGATACTCGCCCCGAGTTTGATCTGTGTGTTTTCAATGTTGTAATCTTGCTCGAGTGCTTCGATCAATCGTTCTGAGACAAAAGTAACTGTTTTTGAGTCGGCAATCCCGTGCAGAATGAGGGCGAACTCGTCACCTCCCAATCGGGCGATGGTGTCGATCGGTCTCAAATGATTGCATATCCGTTTGCAGACCATTTTCAGTACCTCATCTCCGGTTGGCAATCCTAGTGCCTCGTTGATCCGTTTGAATCCGTCGACATCGATTTGTATCAGGGCAAAACCGGTATCCTCTTCGATGGTGTCACTTTGCTGGATGGTTGATAACAACTTTTGTTCAAAACCGGGGCGATTAGCAACACCCGTCAGCGGGTCAGTGACTGCCTGTTTTTTGGCTAGATCTTCGGTGTACTTGCGTTTGGTAATATCACTCACCAAACCCTGAACCCGATTTTCTCCAATTGGGCTTAGCACCAGATTTAACCAGCGGGTGACTCCGTTGGCAGCTACGAATTCTAGGTCGTCAGTAGCCAGGCTATTATTTTCGATACAAGTTACAACCAGTTCCGTGGGCCGTGCGGGTAGGACCCAGGTAAGATCACTAATTCGTTGTGCGGATGGAATCGTCGAATCAGGGAATTCGAATAATCGCACCAATGCCGGATTTGCCGACTCAATCTGTCCCTCTTGGTCAGCAATGAAAATACCGGTTTCAGCGTTATCAAAGATCGCACGATATCGCTTCTTATCCATTTCGTGTCGCAGTCGTAATTGGTGTTCGTCCTCCAGAGAGGTGACCAATCGGCTGGCTAGGGCATTGATATCTTCGGCCAATCGGCCGACCTCGGTATAAGTCTGACCGTGTGGTACCACCAAACGATCGCCTTTGGTAGCGTCCATGTGGTGTAGGTAATCGGACATCCCCTTGATGGGATTGACGACCCAGCGCAAGACAACGAACACGATCGCAATTACCAACGCAATCAATTGCGTTACGAGCACGGTGGCAACGAAACGGACATTTTGGCTAACCAGGCGATCGATTTCTTGAGTATTTGGGTAGATCTCGATCTGGCCCACTGGTTCATTCGGGGTAAACGGGGAATAGATGGTACGAACGAGACGTTCCTGATTTGCCTGTGGTGTCAGCGTGTTTCGATAATTGCTGGCAAGTTCCTGCTTATCAGTTTTGATCACTACGCCGAGGACGGTGCTGTTTTTAAGAAGACCACGGACTACCTCGGCGGCGAGAGTTTGATCATGAACAAAGCAGGCGATACTCGCAGTACTTTCGATGGTGTCGAGTAATTCGCTGAGTCCCTCGGTAACCCGCAGTCGGGTGTGTTCGTGGGTTACTGCAACGGTGCGGGCCATGAAGATCGTACCTACCGCCATTGCGATTCCTACGACCACCATCGTAGTGAAAAAGAGGATACCTTTGTGCCAATGAGTCCGCATTATTCACATCACCAATAGGTAAGTCGAATTCAACATTGAAGTGTATCCCAACGTTAACCTAGAAGAAGATCGCCGTTATGGCATCTGTTTAGCCGAATTCAGTCTCGATCGAGAAATTCCCCTTCCCGTTGGGAAGTGGCAATTATCGATAGCTGTTGGAATGGTACCTTCAATAAGGTAGGTAATCATTTATCGCGCAGTTAGGTCGAGAATTACTTTTACCCGAGTGTCCACCTTCGTTCGATCCAGGTAACCTACCGCTCCAGGGGTGCTACTAATAAAGTTGAGTAGATCCTCGGTGCTGCGCGCTTGGCGGGGCGGTACGATCCTGCCGGAAAATTGAAGTCGTGCCCAATAAGAATTGATGTCGGATAATTCTTTATTAACCAGCAGATGATAAAAATTCGCCTTTTCGGGTTGATCAGCCGGTAGATCTATTGGTTGCGCAGATATGCCTGATGGCAATTGACGAAAACGGCCCAGAAAGATATTGATCACGTCTTCACGATTCAACTTATCGATACCGCTCCCCGGATGGATGATGACTACCACTTCAGAGGCATTCACCATCGAATACACGAGAAGTAGAAAGGAGAGTAACAGGGGGATGTAACGATTCGACATGGGTAGTTGAGACGAAGTCCAATGTTCGTTCCAGGTAACTGAGTAACTGACGCTTAACGCCTCTTTAGATTACGCAATATCCGCTCGGCGGGAAGGTCTTAGATAATCTAACGGAGGCAACGGAAGTCCAACCGAAATGACGCGATCGGCTTTAAAAACAGGGTAAATGCCATACATAAAATATAGTTGAAGGGCGTAGGTTGGATCGACGAAGGGGGTTCAACACCACCGCTGTCGTGAAAATTGGCTCTAATCGTACCACACATTGATGTTGGGTTTCCCTCGTCAACCCGGCCTACGTGTTATTCCTATCAATTATTCCTAATCATAATATTAGTGCCAGATAAGATAACCCAAGTTGCTACCTACATTGAGTAATTTTTTGATCGCCCTCCCCCCAATCCCCTCCCGTTGAGAGGGGGAGAAAACAACGCCAGCCATTGATATTGGCCACTAGAGCTGAATATCCTCACTCCCCCTCCCAATGGGAGGGGGTTGGGGGGAGGGCGATCAAAAAACTACTTGTCTGGAAAGAATTATGGCCTGAGACCGTAGGTGGCAACTTGGGTTAAGATAATACCGTTAGTGTCAT
Organism: Gammaproteobacteria bacterium; assembly: GCA_963575655.1. Classification (NCBI taxonomy): domain Bacteria; kingdom Pseudomonadati; phylum Pseudomonadota; class Gammaproteobacteria; species Gammaproteobacteria bacterium. Next base: position 49,717 of record CAUYTY010000077.1, read on the forward strand.
TGTTAGTATTTACCGGCTTAATAATGCTAGAAATAACTGTCGCTGCCATCAAAAGAAAGTTCTCTTCATTCTTATCGTGGATCTGTTCGTGAGGAGCATAAAATATTTAACCCAAGTTGCTGCCTAGCGCGTTTTTTCCCCTCTCCCTCCGGGAGAGGGGCTTTTTCGTTTCTCACCGCATAGGCAGCACTTGGATTAATGAACATTCCTCTGAAACTTGTTGATGACAGTTACCTATTGTGATTTTTTGTCTAGTTACCGCACGATTGAATTTCCATCAATGCCACAAATTCACCGTGATCCCTTGTTCGCGTAAACGTTCGGAGCGTTTGTGTAGATAACGTTGTACGTCGAGTTCTTCGTGGTATGCGCCGGAGGCCACGTAATCCAGCAAGGATTGCACATGAAAAGCCTTGAACATAGCATCCAAGCGCAGGATCTCCCGACCTTGATCAAACAGCAGTAGGCACGGTAGGGCGTTTAATCGTAGAGTCTCGGCCCAGTTTTTCGCGGTTTGTCCAATGCCGTCCGGGGTGATTAGCGGGGTATCGCTCCAGCGGTTGAGTTGTACCACATGAAAAGCCTGCAACTGTTTTAAAGTGTCGGGGGTTTGCAATACTTCTTTGTGCAAGTGTCGGCTCGCTTCCGAATTAGATTCCTCGAACAATACCACGACCGGCTTTTTAAGCGTTCCCGCGTTGAGATTGTGTGGTGGTGCAGCGAAGAAATCTTCTTGAATCAACTCCTCACTGGAGGATGGTGGGTGCGAACGCTCGAGAAACTTGCCAAAACTCATTTGTGTTTCCTGTTTCTCCGCTATGTAGCGCATGGCTGTCATGAATTTATCAAGATCGTCATAGCCGTTGAGGCGCAATGCTACTTGCCCGGCCTCATTCAAAAATAGCAGGGTGGGTGTGGCCCAAATACCTAGTTGGACGCTAAATTGCTTTTCTGTTCCCGAGGCATTAAAACCAAGTGTCGCCGTGCCAGAAATCTTTCGATCACCGTGCAGATTGAGATCTACAATATCGAAGTGCGTCTGCAAATATGCGCGAGATTGAGGCGGAGTCAGATTATCGTGGATGAACTTGGCGCAATATGGACAACCATCTTGATAAAAGAATAACAGTAACCGTTTGTTTTGTGCAGCGGCTTCTTTTATAGCAAAGCCATTATAAAGTGATTAAACCCATGACATATTCAATTGATTTCC
>CAUYTY010000078.1 GCA_963575655.1 Gammaproteobacteria bacterium
GGGCGTGATGCTGACGAATCAACAAATTCCCGCCCTCACCCCAACCCCTCTCACGGGGGAGAGGGGCTTTTTCGTTTCTCACCGCATAGGTAGCAACTTGGGTTACCTACTGTCCATCTAGTGCCAATATGAAAGCCGGCGGACAGTCTAAGAAGGAAACACGTCGGACGGATTGCTCCCTATTAGCGCATACTTGCCGCGATATTTCCACCGTCTACGGTCAGTGTGCAGGCGGTTGTTTTAAGGGCATGGGCTAGATAGAGAAAAGCGGAGGCTACATCCTCGGCGGTGACCTCTAATCCCAATAGATTTCCGGCCATGTACTCGTGCTCAGTGACCCCGCGTGCTCGGGAACGACTGGCGATCATCTCATTGGTAAGCAAATTACTGCGGATACGATCGGCATTTACTGCATTGGCACGGATCCCGTCACGACCGTAATCTAGGGCATATTGTTTCATTAGCGCGAAGGTTGCTGCCTTCGGCAGACCGTAGGGACCGAATCCGGGACCGGGATTTACTGCTTGTTTGGAAACGTTGAATAATAGACATCCCCCGGTCCCCTGGGCGCGCATTACCCGTACTGCATTATGAACCACGATCTGGTGGGCATAGAAATTGAGTTCAAAAGAGGTGCGCAATACGGCATCATCGACCTCTCCTATTGCTCCTTGCCAAGCAGCCCCGGCATTGGAGATCACGATATCTATCCCGCCGAGAGCAGCACAGACTGCGTCAAATGCCTCGCGTACCGCCACGGGATTGGTGATATCGCAACAAAGTCCAATACTCCCCCCGCCACAGACTCCCGCCACAGCTAACGCGGCGTCTTTATTACGGTCCAAAATTACTACCTCTGCCCCTTCTCGGGAGAAGGCCAACGCCGTCGCTGACCCAATTCCTGAACCCCCGCCGGTAACCAATACCACCTGTCGGGCGAAAGGACGCTCGATGCTTTTACCGAGTTTGGCCTGCTCCAACGACCAATACTCCATATCAAACATCTCGGCCTCGGAGATTGGAGTGAAACGCCCGATCGCCTCCGCATCGCTAATGCAATCCACAGTGGCCGCTGCAATATCCGCAGCGATGGTCGCCTCCTTTTTTGATTTCCCAACGCCAAACAAACCCAGCCCCGGTATTAACACCACCCGTGGCACGGGGTCCAAGACTTTGCGTGGCGGAGTCACATGGGCGTTGTGGCGCTCGAAGTAATTGAGGTAGCGTGTAGTAAAGACCGCAACCGCCGCCCGCGCGTCGTGCGCCCATTGGTCCAGGGTATTGGCGGTGGGAGCGGGTAGCAATAGAGGCCAATTCTTGGTGCGCAAACTGTGGTCGGGGGTGATCGCCCCGATTTGGCTATAGCGGGACAATTCCGCACCATCCACATAGTGGCGAATCGCATCACTGGTACGGAAATCTAAAACCCAACGCTGCCATAGTCCATCACCCCACGAGGTCGCCAATATTCCGCGTAGTAACGGCGTTACCTCGGCGAGCGGTGCAATTGACTCGGGGAGCGGCGCGGCGACAAATACTGAGCGACGATTCCGGGCAATCCATTCCTCCGCCAGCGTGACCTTTTCCACCATGCGTTCATAGGCCTCACGGGCCGTCGCTCCAAAGGTGAAGATGCCATGTCTGAGCAGGATCAGCCCATCCACCGTAGGGTCTTGCTCGTAGACCTCAGCGGCGCGACGGGCCAGAGCAAAGCCAGGCATGATGTAGGGCACATAACCCATCCGAGCGCCGTAGACCTCGCGGCACACGGCCTCGGCATCAGGCTGATCGGCCAGGGACAGCACCGCCGTGGCGTGGGTATGGTCGATGTATTTGTGGGGCAGAAAGGCGTGGAGCAGCGTCTCCACCGAGGGATTGGGCGACTGCGCGTCCAACAGGTGGATGCGTTGGAAATTGACCATGACCTCGTCAGAGAGGGCGGTCCGGGTACGCAAGCGGCGCAATGGGGCAAGACGCACGGCGGGCAGTCCCTCGGGTCCAATCGTCCCCATGTCGGCCCCCGAACCTTTGACGCACAAGACCTCCACCTCCTCCAGTAAGTCCGCGATAGTGGTCTTGACCGAGGTATTGCCACCACCATGAAGCACCAGGCGGGGGTCTCCCCCCAGTAGGCGGGTGGTATAGACACGTAGCGCCAGATCGAGGCCAATCCCCTCGGCGGCATAGCGGGCGACAAAGGAATTGGCGGCGTGATCAGACCAAAGACTTTTCATGGGCTTGGTTAGCAAGTGGTTACGTGGAAGAAGGTGGTTGGGCCGGTAGGTTTCTGCCCGGTTATCCGACGGCAGGATACGTAAATACTGCCATCGATTCCATATGAACAGTGTGGGGCAACATATCCATCATCACGGCGACCTCGAAGCGGTAACCATGTTGCTGCGCCAATTCCACAGCATCGCGGGCGAGAGTCTAGGGGTTCATGATTTAGCAGGAGACTGACATTACACCATACCCTGTACGATTCTTGAGGTGATCGAAGGGGGAGGGTTGGGGCAATCTTGGATTTCGGGTGGTCCAGGCTAACTTCGAGACTTTTCTCGCTCTTTGTCGGGAGAATGTCTGGGAGTACGACTCCATGCCTAGTTTTGCCGCTCTACTCCGGCAACAAAAGGACACCCACTTTGTTTTGGCCAACAAGGTGGATGTCCTTTTGTTCACCAAAAAAGCGTTTGATCGAACTCATAATTAAAAAAGGACACCCACTTTGTTTGACTAACAAAGTGGGTGTCCTTTTGTTTTCGCCATACAAGAATCATATTTGAATACAACAAAGGCAAGACCTAACCCCTTACTTTCTTTGAGGTAAGTGGCTATTTGCATAGATCTGTATTTGTTGCCAAAGACCAACGAGTTGATGTACTCCCTGGAGAAAGCGATTGAGAACAGCGGCCTTGATCTCGGGCTGTTCATGATATTCATGGGCGATCTGATTACGTAATTCACGTAGCTCTTTCCAGAGTTTTGCGCTTTCAATGACACCGAGCCGTTCTAGTCTCCAAAGTTTTTCTATGAAGGTCGCTTTTTCTGGTAGAGGCTCTTGGATTAGATCGAGTATCCCAGGAAGCAACTTTTCGCCCATGGTGTCTTGAAGCTTTGCATAACGGTAGGCAATCTGATCAAGAAGGCGGCGTTGCATAGTGGATATACAAAGAATATTTTCTTCGTTGAAAATAGTATTATCTATTTCTGCCAGTGCTGTGCTCAATATATCAGCATGCAGGCGACATTCGTCCAATATAGCATTAAGTTTTGCGAGTCCGCTCATAACTCTAATCCTTCGGTCTGGGCAATTAGGTAAATAGGAAGTTCTTGCTTCACATGATCAGGACGAATGATAAGATCGATTTTCTCATCTTCAAATTCTGGAGTAACGTGAAGTCGCGCAAGCAAATCCAGCTTACGTTGGATGATATCAGCCGGATCAGTGAGGTTAGTCTGTAGATAAAAATCATAATCACCGCCCCGACGATTGTCGTCCACGCGGGAACCGAACAACCAAATCCGGGTTTCTTGTCCAAAAAACTCATGGGTAGTATGCCGGAGAGTATCGATCTGCTTTCGAGTTAATCTCATACGTCAATGGGTAGGTAGGGAATCGGGGTCAGGTCTTGATATAACACTCACCTTTCCCCTTTGATGATCTTGCTTACAGTCGAATAGTGGATTCCGTTCATTTCGGCAATCGCCGCCATGGTATAGCCATATTCCAGATAAGCCATGCGTATCGCCTCATCGCGCTCCCCTTTGTTTACCACAACCTGCGCAGAGAAAATCGACTCGAGTTCTGGTCGGTGCATCAGTCGCTGAATTTTCGGCAATTCCTTCGATCCGCTTTTTTCGCCGATAAGCGGCAGCAGATCGTTTATAAATTCCTCCGACCCCAGCACCAACTGCCCCTTCAGTTCCCGCCAGGGCGATGACATGCCACATCCTTCGTTCACGAATTTCGCATACCTGCGGCGCACGGCAGCACGTCCCGACCCAAAGCAGCCCAACAGCCAGTCAGTATGAAGCCATTGCGGCGTCGCAACATCGCCCATCATGGCGGGATAACTGCTCCAAGCATATTGCGCAACCTCACTCACCATACCCGCTCGCACCGGATTCAGCACCACGTAACGGCACAACTCCAGCAAATAGCTGTCGCGCTCGACCAGAATCGCATTGAAACGCCCTTGAAAAACATGGCCGACACGCCTGTGGCGACGGTTGAAACGCTGGGTGTAAATCCCGTTGAGCTGGCGCATTCCTGTGGAAAGGTTGCCATCGGGAGTCTCGATCAATAAATGATAGTGATTGTCCATCAGGCAGTAAGCATGACAAAGCCATCCGAACCGGCTAACGCATTCAGCCAGCACATCCATAAACAGGCAGCGATCCTCGTCGTCAAGGAAAATTTCCGCACGAGCATTGCCGCGTGCGGTGATGTGGTAAATCGCGCCGAGAAATTCAAGTCGTAAAGGTCGAGCCATGCAACGAGTGTAGAAGGCGGGGCAGTGTTATGTCAAGACCTGACCCCTTGTTTCTTGGTTCAGGCGTGAACGCCAACGCGTCAAAGTGGCAATCCCAATTCCAAAGCGGCTTGCG
>CAUYTY010000079.1 GCA_963575655.1 Gammaproteobacteria bacterium
GATCCTGTTCCTTAGCGCCAAGATAAGAGCGGACATCAGATTCATCATAATAGCGGTGCCCACTGGGACGACGTTTCGCAACCAATTTTCCATCGGCTTCCCAGCGACGCAGTGTTCGTGTTGTCACGCCGACTTTTTGGAAAATTCTGAAGGGTGGTATATTCTGGACATGAGGTCCAAGATAGTCCGATATTGTCCTTAAATCAAGATGCAGTTTTTAGCTCCTGATAAAGGTACTCCTGACTCGTCCAACCGATTAGAATGCACAGCGCAATGCTGCGGCCAGCCAATCTATGCAGCGGGGTGATTGCTAAATTTTAGGGTTTCGTGCTATACGTCAACTGAAGGTGGGGTTGTAAGGCGGGTAAGCGATGATCGTAGCGTGTGGGGGTATTAGAGGGGGGGTGGGTAAAACCACCGTTGCCGTGCATCTTGCTGTCCTGGCAGCAAAAGCTGGACGGGAGGTGCTGTTAATCGATGGTGACAGCCAGGGAAGCGCGTCCGATTTCACCGCGATTCGTCGTGAAGTATGCGGGGGCGATGCCGGTTATACCAGCGTCCAGCTCTCGGGGGCCTCCATCCGTGCAGAAGGGATGCGGCTTGCCCCCAAGTACGACGAACTGGTAATTGATGTTGCTGGACGTGACAGTGCGGGGCAGCGTGCCGCACTCGCCATGGCCGATATCGTTGTCCTGCCTTTTTTGCCGGGGTCCTTCGATATATGGGGCTTGGAAAGAACCATGACCCTACTCGAAGAGGCTCGCGCCTACAACAGCAGCCTACGCGCCCTTGCCTTGCTCAATCGTGCGGATTCTTTCAACCGGGACAATGTTGCAGCACTTGATACCGTGGGCGACATTGGCGAAATACAGGTCATGAGGGCACGTCTAGGCAATCGTAAGGCCTTTCGTTCCGCCACCGGACAGGGATTGATTGTCACTGAGATGAAGCCGCGCGACGATAAGGCCGTTGCCGAGGTTAAGTTGCTGTTCGCGGAAGTTTTTCCCGACATCCGTACGGTAGAATCGCAGTAGCGATCATTCTGCCCAACTGGCGTTGAGAATTACAAAAAACTTGAGGACAACCGGTCTCAAGTCTTAGGAACACTGGACTACGTTGTGACGAAGGATGAACCTGCCTCTCGGTCGGTCGTGAGCGTTCAAAACATCGAACCAAAACTGCGTCGCAATATTGGCAATGGAAACGTATCACATCGTAAGACGCTGATGCTGTTGTTACCAGCCCCTTGCCCGAGCAGAGCCGCAAGGCCTGAGTCGGTGGAAGACCTGATTCACCAATTAATTTGAGCGATAATGGCAAAGTCAAAATGACAATGCCATTGCTCCTTAACCTTCCCGCCTGACCACAAAGTCAGGGGTTTCTCGGATATATCGATGACGAATAGCCAACCACGTGCGTCGCGACCCTCTGCGATCCGACGCAGACCTCAATCCGCTCAATCTGTCGATGAATTTATCCAGGCTGGAGTCGGTGATGCTCCTCCAGAAAAGTCTCCCGTTTCTGCGTCTCCTACTACATCGGTACCCCCCCCAGAAGCACCTGTCTCGGAAACATCGGTTTTGGCCCCAACTCCCGTTCGTTCCAGTGGAGAGGTGAAGGTGACAGTGGAACCAAAGAAGGGAGACGGAAAGACGCACTTTGCTATTTTCTTAGGCGTGTGTGCCTTGGGCGTAGCTTTATTCGATTCGTACCGTTTGGCGTTGGAGCCTCTGTTGCAAGAGGTGCAGCAGATCGTTCTACCGGGGACCCTGAGCGCCATTCAACCGATCTCCACCCCAAGTTCCCCGCAGGGAGTCGTCCATTCCGAGGGAGGAGCTCCCCCACCCGTAGCGGTGCAGCCCTCGGAATCTCCTCCCGTTGCACAGCCACAGCCGGGGATCCAAGGAGTTCAATGGCTGGCCCTGACTGATCTACAGTTTGCGCGCCACGACCTGCTGCTAGGGCTCAATACCTCGGCCATGGCTTCACTGGTTTTGGCCAAGGTTCATCTGAGTCTGCTAGGTAAGCCGTTCGCGGATGAGGCCACCGCGTTGGATCGAGTGCTTTCTAAGCTACAAAACACGCCTGTATTGTCGCTCGGTCAACTCGATCGCGAGGTTGAAACCCTTAAAGACACCTGGGTACGACTGACGTTTGGTCCTGCTCCGAGTAGTGGTGGCTGGTTGAGCTGGCTGCTGCCCTGGCACCGACACTCAGCCCGTCAGGAAGGACACACTGAGTTGGAGACCACCGATGCCGGTCGCTATCTAGCAGCACGGTTGGATCGTCTCAAATGGTTGGCGCTTTGGGGTGATGAACGCGGCCTTCGGCAAGCAGGTGCGGACCTTGAAAACCTTCTGGGACGACAATTTCTAGATGATCCTGAGGCCAAACCATGGCTTTCTTGGATCAGAGGGTTACAACGAACTCCATTACGGCACGATGTGACCGAACTCAACACGCTCATCGTGCGGTTGTCACGGATGGAGCTGTCGCCTTAAAACCTTATTAGGTTGCTATCCGTCCGTCAGTAACCATTCACTCCTCTCCAACCTCGCCCCCTGATCCCCTCTCCCTAGCAGGGGAGGATGATAAAGGAAGGGTAATTTGATTTATCGCTTTATCTTCTGCTCTCGTCTATGGAGAGGGGGTCGGGGTGCAGAGAGTAGAGGGGAGAGTGGTTATGTTCGTCACACTGGCAATCGCTGCCGGAATGACGACCTGATGGGGGACGACTTGCGCTGTTGGAGGGGGGGGCGGCACATTCTCACCCGAGAACCGCCGCCATTTTTTCGCGGTTTGGGGCTAGTATAACCCCTCGCTCAGTGACGATGGCGTCGATGAGGGTCGCCGGGGTGACATCAAAACTGGGGTTCCAAGCTTGCGCATCGGAGGCGGCAATAGGTTGGTTGGCGAGGGTAAGCACCTCGTCGGGGGAGCGGATCTCGATTGGGATGAGGCTGCCCTCAGCCAACGCTAAGTCCACGGTAGAACTAGGCGCAACCACCATAAAACGGACACCATGGTGGCGTGCGGCGATGGCGAGGTGGTAGGTTCCAATCTTATTGGCAGTGTCGCCGTTGGCGGCGATGCGGTCAGCCCCGACGACCACCCATTGGATGCGTCGTGAAGCCATGAGATAGGCTGCGGCGCTATCCGCAATGAGGGTAACGGGGATGCCGTCGCGGGTCAGTTCCCAAGCGGTGAGGCGTGCCCCCTGTAACCAAGGACGGGTCTCGTCGGCGTACACCCGACTAACCCGGCCAGCGTTATAGGCGCTGCGAATAACTCCCAGTGCAGTACCGTAACCACCAGTAGCTAATGCCCCAGCATTACAATGGGTAAGGACCTCTCCCTCACCATCAAACAATGCGGCGCCCAATTCCCCCATCCTTCGGTTAGCGGCAATGTCCGCCTCATGGATGTACCGCGCCGCAGCAAGTAGGGAGGGGGTGGGATCTTCGTCAGGGAGATTCTCCATGACGGTACGAAGGGTGTTCAAGGCCCAAAACAGGTTCACCGCCGTGGGACGGGCTGCGGCAAGCTGTATCAGGTCCTCCTTCACGTTGCTACGCCAGGTGTTGGGAGCGGCTTGGTAGCGGTTGCGGGCGGCTAATACCGCACCGTAAGCAGCGGTAATACCAATGGCGGGGGCGCCACGTACCACCATGTCACGGATCGCTTGAGCCACCGTAGCAACCTCGTAGAGGTCTAAGTAGACCTCACGTTGCGGCAGAAAACGTTGGTCAAGGAGACGGATGTGGCTGTCACACCAGGTTACAGCGGCTGGGGTGTGCCCGGCTGTTGCATTCATGATACAGGGACCTCTTTCAAAACAACGTGAGTTTTCTTATAATTACAAACATTGTGTACAGAGCGCAACGTGTGTAGAATAGTTTGTACTATTCTTACAACTAACCTTAATTTAGGAGTCAATTACTATGAAGAGTTTGTCAAAAATTATTAGTTACTTGGCCATCCCGACCCTGTGCCTTGGCCTAGGAGGAGTTGTCAACGCTGCTACCGATGAAGGCTATGTGTCCGACAGTTCCCACGCGGCCGTTAAGGACAGTACTGGTGACTGCGTACGTAGTACTTTTTCCGATGGTCAGATACCCCCGGAGTGCGGTGGAGCGGTTGCCAAGGCGCCAGCCAAGGCTGAGCGTGCAGAACGTGTCGAGGCTCCTCGTGGCATGACAACCAAGAGCGCGTTGGAAGGCAAAGCCCTCTTTGCAACCAACAAGGCCACCTTGAAACCCGCTGGTCAGGCCGCCCTAGCCAAGCTGGCCAGGGAGATCAAGAGCACTCCAAACGTTCAAGAAGTTCATGTGATTGGCTACACCGACAGCCGTGGTTCCCACGCACATAACCAGCGTCTCTCCGAGAACCGTGCTCTGACCGTCAAGCGCTACCTAGAGAGCAAGGGTGTACGCAATGTCAGCTCTCAAGGCCGTGGCGAGGCAGATCCCGTGGCCAGTAACGCCACCGAGAATGGCCGTGCCCACAATCGTCGGGTTGAGATCGAGGTGGTTACCCAGTAGTTTCCTGTTGAGTCGCCGCCTAACTTTTCAACCTAGCGGAATCCATTCCGCTGGTTGAAA
>CAUYTY010000080.1 GCA_963575655.1 Gammaproteobacteria bacterium
TGGCGAGTCGCTTAAAGGCTCGGTTGATGCCTTTGTCGCTAATGTGCCCGCCAAGTCCTCCTGCGTTATTGACCCCTCGAAACATTGCCGTCTGTGGTTCTTGCGAATGACCGGCTGCCGTAAGCCAATCCTTGACCATGCCCACCGTGTCGGTCGCTAGAAAACGCAGGGATCCGGCCCCTTCCTGGTCGGTCTTGCTACGTCGCACCAATACCGTGCCGGTGCCGTCCTCGGCGAAGGAGAAGTCACTGACCGTGAAGGCGGCGATCTCTGAGCGACGACACAACGTGTCGTAAGCCACCGCCAACATCGCCAGGTCACGCTTATCTCGTAGGGTTCCCTGATGTGCGAGGAGCATCTTGTCTACCAGCCCTCGATTCAATGGCCCAGCTTGACGCTGACGGGTGCCTTTGGCGCGGGTGATGCGCTTCATGGCCAATTTGACCTCCATGGCGTTGGTCGGACTGTCGAGGCCGGCGGCGCGATGGAAGGTGGCGATGGAGGAGAGGTAGCGTCGGATCGAGGCGACGGCGGAGGTGGGCGCTAGGGCCTCTAGGAAGGCCACTAACGCCTCGGTGGTGGTGGGGAGGCTGGGGTAGCTGTGCCCCACGCAGAAGTCTGTAAAACGGGCCACGTCGGCCTTTAGGGCGCGTTCGGTGTTTTTGGCGAAGGCGCCGGAGGCGTGGTGGGCGTAGTGTTCAAGCTTGGTTATTAGGGCTTGGTCGGTGGTTGGGGCAACTGTGGTGGTTGCGGTAGTGAGGTTGTGGTGGGTCATGGTTATGACGTCCTAATTTGTATGGTTACAGGTGTGCCCGATGGGTGAAATTATCGGACATATCCCCCACCAAAACCATATCCTACGAAAGGCTAATGCCAGGGCACGAAAACCATACACTCAAGACGTAAATTAAAACAACCAGAAAACGGCACCTATTTTGCTAGCGCCAGCAACAAAATTGGCTAACTTTGACACCGCCGAATTCATGTTCAACGACGTTTCCGGGTGGTACCTTACCTTGACCTAACCATACTTTACTTCCATTCCTGGAGGTTAAAATGATGACTACGCAACTAATTGAAGTGTTTTATTGTCGCAATCCTAATTAGTCCTGACTGTGGAATTCGCAAAAAAGGAATGACTCGTTACGCACACCTGGATGGAAATCATACAGCCTCAGTACATCATGAGTTGGCTGCACATTCTCTCCCCAGACAAGGGAAGTGCAGAACAGTGGAGATAATCGCGGTTAAAGCGGTGAGAGATTTATCTGGGTATCCTGCGGGCGGATGGTTACAACGCTTATACGGGCTGCAACGTGGTCGTTGGGTCTATCCCTGACAACAATTTCCACGTCTTGACCTAGCAGATTCAGGCACCGGAAGAGCCGATCCGTCGAAAAACCTGCCAGCCGCCCACGTACCAGCGCGGATACCTTGGGCTGATCGAGCCCCATGATGGCAGCAGCGGCAGTCTGGCTAAGGGTCTTTCGTTTGATAGTGTCCGCGATTTGTTTGGCCAACTTGATTCTGGCTAATGCCTCCTCAGCATCAGGACGCCCTAGATCAGCAAACAGGTTGCCGCTGCTGGTATAAACAGAGATTTCTTCTTGTCCTTTACTCATAGCGTTATCTCCTCTGGGTAGCTAACCATTCCACATAGTGTGCTTCAGCACGTTTGAGTCGCGATTTAACAAGTTCGATGTCCTCCCTTAGTGTGGCAATACCCTTACGGGATTTCTTCTGGAAGACATGGAGGACATAAACGGCTTCTAAAAACCGTACCGTGTACACTGCACGGTAGGTATCTCCGTCGTGGTCGTCCACAACTTCCAATACGCTTGCTCCACCAAATCCTTTCAGAGGTTTGGCATCTGGCGATTTTCCACCCTGCTGTGCCCAATGAAGGGCATAACCGAAGTTATCCTGAACTTCGTCAGGACAAGCCTTCATGTCGCCACGACTGCTTCCAATCCAGAACAGGGGCTTATCGGGGTAATATTCAATCATGTTATACTACATTTAGCATATACTGGTTAAATAGTCAATAGACCTTATCGGGAACCCCCTACCCAGCCCCTGCCTGACAACGCAACCTCATGATTTATATTGACTGTAGTGGGTGATGGGGAGGTTTCCGATAAGGTCTAATGACATTCGCGTATCAAAAACATTGGCCTGAGATACGGAAAGCGAGTGGGTGACTGTCTACCGTCCCATCTCCGCCCCTTCCCACCTGGTAAACATTGCTGCGGCGCTGGCGCGTTTGCATCAATGGTCGATGGTATCGATTGACTACGCAGGAAAACAAAAACGCCGTTGAATGTGAATTCAGCGGAGTTTTTGTTACTCAAATCACAATTAATATGATTTAATCACTACGGATGGCTACGTTCCTTCTATTTGTCTCATACCAATATCGTCTACATGAGTAAATTGGTGTTATGTCTGGAGGTGCCCGTTTGCAGTCATCCATGCAATTAGGCGGCGGCGCTCGGCTGGCGTGTTGAATGCGGGTAGAACGTCAGTTATGGTCAACGGCACCTGACTGTTTGCAGCACCGGGATAGAATTCCGCCATAAACGCGGCGGCCACGGTTGCATTGCTATTCAATATCGCGGTAGTGCTGTTGAACTGCTGATTTAGCATGGCATCAGCATCTGATTGCATTAACCCAAGCATGGCAAGTTGTAGTGAGATGGTTTTGTTGTACCCCATTGATAGGAATTTGCTGTAACCACCCGCATTATTTGCAATTAGCGAGGCAACTGTACTTCCCTCTGACCTACTGCTGACCAAATATGATGCGGCCTCATCCAGTGTGATAAGCTGACCATTAACGATTTTAGTGTATACGTTGGCAACGAATACCTCATCTGGAGTAAGCGTGGTTACATCTACCACATCGCTTTCTGATCCAGTCCCAATTGAATTTACCGCCACGACCTTGTATTGGTATTTGTGATTACCGTTTGTGTTGGGTACAGTATCCGTGATGCCTGTTTGATTTCTGATGTGCTGTGTGCCGCTACCGTCTACGGTTACCGTGGCCGCTGCTTGTGCAACCATTTCAAACTCGCCGCCCGCATCAACATCGCGGCGGAAAATGCGGAATGTCGTTTGACGCTTATCCTGCGACGCCGTCCATTTCACGGTTATTACGTTAACATCAACGCTGGTTAACCGAAGACGCATTGGCTTGTCTGGCAATTTGCCAGTGTAGTCGGTTTGGGCAGTGAATCCCGGTGTTGGCGGCGTTACGCCAAACGGATCTAGATTGATCGGGATGGTAGCATTGGATATCGTGTTGAGGAATACGCCATCCCCACTGACCGATTTACGATCCAACAATTGCCAACTGTTGTCGTGCTCACCTAGCGATTCCAATTTCCATTGATACAAAATACGGGAATCGCCAGCCTCTTCGGGTGCAACAACGATCACGTAACTGGCTGGATTGATCGGTCCGGCATTCTCATCGTCGGGATAACACCACTCAATCCAATTCGTGGTGTTGCTGGCGCCAGTTCTGTAGAAATACTCCCCATTTGTGGCCCGCACAATCTCTCCGCTGAGAAAACTGATGTTGATAAACCCGCTATATGGATTTCCGTTATTTTGTAGTATCGCGAAATTCCCCAAACTGAATGAATTACTACGGATTGGATTCCCTTCATCGTCTGTATTCAGCGAGCTGGCAGTTAGACGAATGTACGTATAACCCTTTCGCTTTTTTGGATTGTCGGATTTTGCCTCTGGATCCTGAGTTATCGCAGGGTTGTACAGCATTGCGTTAACTGAAAAATTGGGTGGAATAGGCATGATAATTCTTCCTTATGGTGTTTTGAGTGAGATGATCAATTTTCTTCAATAGATTTAGCCACCAGCGTAAATATTCACAAAGGTACTCCAATGACATGCGTCTGTATAACTTTACACTGGTGGCCATAAATTACCATGGCATTTGATATGTAATGTATTTATCAGTCAATACCGGTTTTTGATGATATTCATTACATATAATTTGTATCTGGCCTGTATCGATAACATCCATGATGTGCATCGACAGCCGCTACTTAGAAATTTTTGAGACGAAATTTTCTCGAAATTTTGTTCAGAAAATTTCATTTTTCTGCCGATTTTTTGCCAAAAATATTGATAGCTGCCAACCAATTTTTACTAACTACGCGAATAATCTTGATAAACTTCATGCGTACCCACGCAGGGACCCAGCGGACCGCCTCTTACCATTCAGTATTTTTTCGTTTTTTTGGTCAAGAAAAGTGTCTGCGCTCGCCAAAAATAGTGATGTGTGGCGGGCAGGGACGCCACGCGCGGCTAGGGGGGAGCCACATTTAAGGAACCCCCAGCGGGACCGGGGACGACATTGGGGAGCTGTTGCAACGTTCGGGAATTTGCTGATGTTTTGCCCATTCCAAACGTTACAAGAGGTTAATTATGAGGGGGGTAGGTTTCTCTCCAACCATTCGATTCCCTTTGTGCTTGGTCCTTCGGATGTATCAAACCTGGGTGATGCGTCCCTGGAGATTGCGGCTCAATCGTTTCGTCCGCCACGCCTCAGCGTTTCG
>CAUYTY010000081.1 GCA_963575655.1 Gammaproteobacteria bacterium
TTAAGTTTGAGCCCGTCCCATAATGGTTCCCACTCACAATCGGCGCATAGATCGCTGTGTTCGAGGTTACGCCACCAGTGAAATTCGCACTCGCTGCGTTGATCCCACCGTTGACGTCCAAGAGCGACGATGGGTTTGTTTTTCCGATCCCGACATTACCGGCATTCGAAATCCTCATTCTTTCGCTTGGAGAGCCACCACTTCCATTCGCAAAAATAATCGCGCCATAGTCGGGTGACGCCCCCGATTTTATCCCACCAACAGCGCTACCATCGGTTCGGCTATATTTTAAGATAAAATCCTCGGTGTCTTGATACACCAATACCCCCGAACCGGTTACCGTTGTGCCTGAACCTTGAGTTCCGATTTGCAAACGGGAATTGGGGTTCGTCGTCCCGATCCCCACGTACCCGTTACTGCTCACCAACAGCTGCGTACCCGTACCACTTTTAGCTAGATTTAAAGCATTCGTATAATAAATGTATTGATTGGCCCCACCACTAGTTAGCTGGAGGTCTCCAGGAAAGTTTGCCAATCCAGCAGAGGACAAGGAATTCGCCGTCAGTGCTACACCAGTGATCGTTCCGCCCGTAATCGCGACGGTATTTGCCCCCTGTGTCGCAATTGTGCCTAAGCCCAAATTCGTGCGGGCCCCCGCGGCATCGGTCGCTCCTGTACCCCCTTGGGTAAGCCCCCACACGCCCGACACATTCGCCGTCGTATGCGTGTGGCCGCTCCCTGCCACTCCAGACAGAGAACTCCCATCCCCATAATACTTCGCACTCACATAGACATTATTCGCCGTGATATCTCCAGCGACTTCGAGTTTCTTTCCAGGATTCGTCGTCCCGATCCCGACGTTACCGGTAGCTTTAACGTGAATAAGTTCCGTCGAGCCCACTACCGTAGTCCCTAGCGCAGGCATCGAGGAAAACACCAAATCGCCAGAAAGATTTGCAATTGCAAGTGGATTTGAACTGGTATAGTCCAGTAGCGCGATCGCATTATTGCGACCACCATCAACAACAATACTAGGGCCATAGTTAGATGCCGACCACTGAGAGACTGTCGCCTTAGCGTGTACTCCACCTAACGGAGACGTCGTCCCGATCCCAACGTTACCGTTAGCAGTGATTGTAAAGCGTGACTGCCCCGCAGTTTCATCGCCAATATGAAACCCCACGCCATTACGACTTCCCATTGAAAACACTCGTCCGTTGGTCCCGGTATCAGATAGAACAATAGCGGCATTCTTCCAGTCTGCCGACGCATCTCCAGCAAGGCTTAACTTGTACCCCGGATTCGTTGTTCCAATGCCGACGTTACCCTGAATATTCATACCATTGGCATTGGGGGTGGTCCCGATATAGCCCTGACCCACCACCATACTCCCATTGTTATAAAAACGAACCTGTTCCGTCGATCCATTATAAACACGCAGCGAACCAATATTATCCAAATTCCAGGCAGGCGAGCCCGTGCTATTGAGAACAAGATTAGCTCCATCGACATTTCCGTTATCAAGAATCAAATTACTGATCCCGGAAAGCGTCCCCCCGGTGATTGCAACATTACCCGCCGCCTGCGTCGCCATTGTCCCCAACCCCAAATTCGTCCGCGCATTCGCCGTGTTATTAAGATCCGATAGATTACTGGCAATCTCCAAGTACCGATTGTCCGCGTTCGCTGTGGTCAAATATCCACTGTCATTCGTGAACGCCGAGACTGCCGTTGGACGGCTGCTCACATTGGCCCATGCCACGCTGTTCGCCGCACCCGCGGTAGTTGCATAATTCGCCGTCGCCACAGTCTTGCTCGCATCCGCCGTGTTATTCACATTGCCTAGGCCCACCTGTGTTGCCGTTAACCCCGTCAAAGACGCGCCACTCCCGCTAAAGCTCGTCGCCGTCACCGTCCCGTTCACATTCATCGCACTCGCCGACACCGTACCTGCGACTTCGAGCTTGGCGTTCGGCGTCGTCGTACCGATGCCGACGTTGCCGTTGGCACCAAAGACCGCAACATCTCCTCCTCCGAATATCCTATTCTTTATGTACACCGCATTATCACTATTTCGTGCTCCTATCTGGCCAATGAGGGTTCCTGAAACGCTGGCGAAGATGCCGCTATCTCCGGACGACGTGGTATCAAGACCGATGAACCCGAATCCTGCATTACCCTTGAATTGAGCGAGTCCTTTTCCTGTTACGTGAGTGCCGAGCACTTCAAGATTGAGAGCGGGAATAGTTGTCCCGATCCCAACATTCCCATTCTGAGAGACCACCAAACTGGTGGCGCCCACCTGAAAAAGCCCGCTGGGGGCCGTCGCACCCGTGCCCACCCCAACGTTGTTCTGCGCACTTAACACCAGCGCGGGATTCGACGCCGCGTTGTTTCCGTTGACACCAAACATAAAACTGCCACCGGCAGTGTTGGCTTCAATGTAATTCGTATTGTTTCTCGTAAATTGAAGATGGGCGCCATCATTGGGGATTTTTACAACACCCGCACTTCCACTCACCTGTAGCGAACCATTAATATCTAAATTCGCTTGTGGGCTGGTCGTCCCGATCCCCACACTCCCACCAAACGTTGTACCTTGGTAATAATTACTCGTCACCACGTTACTCGGTAGCGAACTTAAAATTGGTTGACCGTTGACTAAGACTGCTTGGCTCGCGTTGATCGTGCCGACGACATCCAAAGCATAGGAGGGGTTCATGGTTGAAATGCCAACGCGTCCTGTCGAACGGATCGTCAGCGCAATTGTGTCGCGGTCACTCGCATTGGAAACCCTAAACGCAGTGCTACTTCCGACAATCGCATTATCAAGGTAACTTGCCGAGGCAGAGGCACGATTGAAAATAATAGAATCAGGCCGACTATAGTAAAATCGCCATTCCCAGCACACTCGAGATATTACCAGAAACAATCAGTTTCGTGTTGGAGGTATTCACCATCCCAACACCGACATTGCCATTCGCTGAAACATAAATCGCCGCCACCCCACCATTCACATTGATCGTCACCCTCTGCCCACTCGCCCCACTCAGCCCGCCTGCTTGCAACGCAAACGGCGAACTGTTAATCGCCGAGCGCGGTGTCATTTCGGTGCCGCCACTGGGATGGTCACGCCAAGCGTACAGCGTATCCGTCGCAAAAGTGTTGGATCCAGCGACCAAGGTTCACCGAATACGAGCCGGCTTGACCGTGGTGGAGACGTTGGTGCTTGTCCAACCGATCGCCGCCGCTGGCTAAGGTGTAGAGTTTAAAATCTATTGTCTGGGTGCCATTCACCAGCCGGTTGCCGTTCATGAGGCGCCCTTGTAGGTGATGGTGTTCGGAACGGCGAAGAGGATCGTTGTCATGAACAACAACCCTACACACACCATCAACCTCCCCCATTCCCTATTCCCCATTTCCAATTTCCTAATCCCCCTGGCCGATTTCTGTATGCCCGGCCGTATGACAGATGGGCGTATGCAATTCAATGGGCGTATGCAATTCAATGGGCGTATGCAATACGCCCCTACGCGAAATAATACCCCGAAAAATTTTTGTATAAACATGATACGATCCTTTCTGTTGCTACGACTTTTTTTGTTGGCATGGGTATAGGGGCAAAAATGCCCATAGTTGCCCTCTGATTGTAGTTTTCCCACATTTTCGGAAAATTATACATTTTTCTTTTTTTGAATTATGTTCAAGCATAATCTAGTAGAAAACGAATGTCAAGCAGTTTTTTTGGTAGGAGGCATTCGGGACGGCCCTTCGATATGTCCTGGGGCAAGCGCTGGGCACACGAAAAGCATTTATCGCCAGGACTACTCAGGGACCGGGCTGGGGCAAAACACCCAGACGATGAGTTTTGGGATTTACGATGCCGCCAGCGGCGGCAATCAGCTTTTTACAACCAATAATGTTTCAGTGACACTCAAACAAGGTTCGTATTCCGTGAACCTGTCCCCGCTGCCCGCCTCGATTTTTACCGATGATACAACCTACCTTCAAGTGACCGTGAATGGTGTCGCGCTCTCGCCGCGTGCCCCGCTCAATGCTGCACCGTATGCCATGCAGGCCGGCGGGCTGTCGAACGTGGGTGGGGTGGTGACGGTGAATGCGAATCAATTAATGGTGGCCGGCAGTGTGACGGCCAGTGCGTATTATGGGGACGGGAGTCATTTGACGAACTTGCCAGTAAGCGGTCTAATAACCGCTAATGCCAACAACCTTTATTATCCCATCAACGGGACCATCGGGATCACCACGACGAACGCCAATGGTCTCTATTTAAAAATACCCAGCGCTTTATCGGACGTGAATTCGGTGAATGCCCGAAATAATTTAGGCTTAGGCAGTGCCGCGACGGGCGATATTGGTGTGGATGTGCAGGCCTATGATTCAGATTTAACGGCTGTAGCCAATGGTACCTATCCTGGTCAAACAAACATTACAACCGTGGGTACAATTGCCACGGGGACATGGAATGCCACGGCGATTAGCTGGAGCAAGATTAACAAAAACGGCAGCACGATG
>CAUYTY010000082.1 GCA_963575655.1 Gammaproteobacteria bacterium
AGGACTCACCTCTCCAGCCATTCAACTCATAATCCCTCTCACGCTTTAACTCTTCTACCATCTTGTAATATTCATCCTTTCGTTCCTCTTCCAGTTTCATCATCTCTATTTCATGCTCTTCAATAACACGTAACAGGGAGAAACCCATATCAATAGCTTCATCTAGGGTATAGTTGCCACTTACCTCACCACCGTTAATTTGATACACCCAATTCTTGCCGCGCATTTTTATCTGTGCCTTACTACGCGCTGGCTTGATGTATCCCGGTTGGTATCCTGATGCCACGCTGTGTGTGTTCATTGCGGCATCTCCCTATGTGAATCAAAAAAGACCCCCATTTGCCGCAATGTTGCATTGATCCGTTCGGCCCGCGTTGTTGTAACCGTCGCTGGTTTTTCTGCTGGTTTGTGTGGACTCCTGCCAAATGCACCTATTTTTTCACTCGGTATCCAACCCAAGTCATCGAAGCATTCGTCAAGATCTGCTATAGTCGTGTAAGACATAAAACCTCCGTTAACAGTTGTTATGTTTACAAGTTGATCGGTGCTCGTTACACCGATCAACTTGGGTCAAGGGGCTAGCGTGCAAACGTTAGCCCTTTTTCTTTTGCCGTTTCCTCTTCTCTCCTTCTGTTCCTCGCTACACCCTGCGATCCAAACGAATCTCGGATCCTGTCCATATCCCATTCCTGGTGATTGCTGCTCTTCCACTCCTTTGGCCGAAAATACCATTGTTGCTTCTTGGGCGCCCACTTCCCACCTGCTGCTTTGATGGTGTCCTTGTGCGGTTTGGTATCTCCTGACAGCCACACCCACGATCCACATACCTCAATAAGGATTCCATCCAATATCAGCATTGCGTTGATAAATGCGCTTAATGCCTCCACATAATGGATGTCATCACTGTATTTATTTGATACCGGACGGGTCCAATCCAATTTCTGTATGTAATCCCAAGCAGCGTTTAAAGCTTTCGCAATCTCCAGCCCTGCCGGGTTTCGGTCTGGGTGGTATTTCATCATCATCGAACGGTAGGCGTTCTTGCATTGTTTTAGTGTGATGTTGTCGCCGATGATTCCCAATAGATTTAAAGCATCTTTTAATATCATGGCCATGCCCTCCTACTCGATAACAGGAAACCCACGCGAGCGTCTGATTCCAACAGTTGCCCCGGATGGGTTACACATTTTCAAAGAGCGGAGGATGAAACTTGTCAACCTCATAACTGAGTATAGTGCCGGTTAGAAGATTTTCAAGGAGAAATCAAATATAAAATCTCAACAAAATCAACGAGTTAAAACTATTTTACATCAACAAAATCAGCAACATACAATTACATATCTATTCTATAAAACCACTGGATTGTTTATTTATTGAGGCCGTAACCTGGATCGGACCAATTAAATTAACCACGACCGGGGCATTTTCTCTCCTAGTGCTCGTCTTTGCTTTTGACTGTTTCTAATGAGCCTTTTACCGAGGGACTCTCTTGGGATCTGGTACAGGGATGTACCGATTGCGGCATCTAAACGCTGAAACGTGGCAAACGACACGATTGGGCCGCAATCAACAGGGAGTACCGCGCAGGTTTGACACATCCGAAGGACGAAGCACCAAGAGAACCTAACGGACAGGGAGAAACCGCCCCACCCTATTCGACATCTTTGCCTTTGACTGGCTTTGGATTGTTTCTAATGCCTTCGCGCCTTTTACCGACGCGCACAGGGACGTGCGCACGCCGCGTTTGCGCCGGGAGCGCAAGCGGCGGGTCCCTGACCAACAATTGTTTGACGTATCAGCGAGCAGTTCAGATCGTTTTGTTACTAGTCAAATGAACAAATAAATCATTAAACACTCGCGTAACTACTGTCATTTGGCTGGAGGACATAAACGAGGCAGCCGAGTTATTGCGCGGCTAAATTGCTAACGCCTGGCTGTAGGACATAAACGAGGCAACCGAGTTATTGCGCGGCTAAATTGCTAACGCCTGGCTGTAGGACATAAACGAGGCAACCGAGTTATTGCGTAGCTAAATTGCTAACGCCGAGGCAAAGGAGACAGAAGAGGCAATCGGAAGTTTCGAACGAGGCACAAACACCACTGGGCCGAATGAAATAAACGAGACAATTGGAGAGTTACGAGGAAACTAAACAACCAAGTGGCCCGCCGCGCCCCCAGACGAAACACACGAAAAACCGAAACGTCGCGCGCGCGGCGGGGTACCCGAGGCTGAGCGAAAGCGAAGACGAGCCGCGCGCGGAATCAGGAGCAGGCCAAGACGAGGGAACAAATCGCGGCGTTGGAATCAGCGACCCCGACCGCAACGCCGGAGCGGGCAGGGACGCCCGCGTGGCTGGAAGCGGGCGCAACGCTCGACGAGCCCCCGAGGGACGGGGGCGAGGACGGGAAACCATCGCGGCGGTGGAGCGTCGGCTTGAGCGAAGCTAAGCCGCGCCAGGGGGCAAAGGCCTGCCGCTGGACATGGCCGTACAGCGGCCAGGAGAGGGCCTAGGACGGCCGCCAGGGTTGCAGGTGGCACGGTGGTAGCGGGTACCCGTGCGGGAGGCGTCCTGGGCGTTTTCTCGCGGTCAGCAGCGGTACAGGAATCACCTAACGCTCAAGGCCAGCACAGTGGCGAACACTGTTACCCATGGGACAGGGATGAGGACAGGTACTGAGGAGCGACGCGACACGGCGATGTGGAGATGGGCACCAGTGCCGGAGCGGGCAGGGATGCCCGCTGGCCGAGGACGGGTGCGACAACGAGCGAGTCCCCGGTGGGACCGGGGCGAGGATGAAACCATCTCGGCGGTGGGTGTGTGACTACGCACGACACGCCTTTCCCCGACCACCCCCTGGACCGGGCCTAGACGCACGGGAAGGGGCCTAGGCTGGGCTCAAGGGGCGCAGGGGGTGCATGCCTACCGCCCCCTCCATCGCGTGCGCCTACGAGCCTGCACGGCCAACACGGGAGCCAAACTTGCCAGGTTGGCCAACCCCCTCGCATCTCAAATACCCACACGACCCGGAATGGTTTACCAATGCCTGCCGCGAGCGTTGTTACCCATGGGGCAGAGACGGGGATGGGGCCGGATGCTGAGGAGCGACGCGACACGGCGGAAACTCAGGCATTAGACCTTATCGGAAACCTCCTCATCACCCACCACAGTCAATATAAATCATGAGGTTGCGTTGTCCGGCAGAGCTAGGTAGGGGGTTTCCGATAAGGTCTATTGCCTAACGGCGGGGAATTGGGGGGGATGGGGCGGGAAGGGGGGAAGCAGCGCGCAGGGACGCGCGCTTGCTGGGGACGGGCGCAACGCTCGACAAGCCCCCGGCGGGACCGGGGGCGACCCAGTCCTGGACCAGACGCCAGCGCCAGCCGCCCCGACCACAACGCTGGGGGCGGGCAGGGACGCCCGCAACCGCCGAGGGTGGGCGCAACGCACGTCGAGCCACGGAGGGACCGGGGCGAGGACGGGAAACCATCGCGGCGGTTGGGGCGTACCAGGCCACGACACGCCTTTGCCGACCAGAGGATAAAACCACCTTGATTGTGTTGGTGTGACCGGCGTGTGACCGGCGTGTGACCGGTGACGCGGTCACACGCTAACGATAAATCAACAAGTTGGATTGTGTTGGTGTGATCGGCGTGTGATCGGACGTGGTTACACGCTAACGATAAATCAATAAGTTGCAAAATTCGGTCACACGGGTCACACGGGTCACACGGTCACACACCCGTCATAAACCCGCACCACGTATAGCTCTATGCGTGTGACCGGTGCTCTAGTGTGGCGGTCACACGGTCACACACTTGTAAAAAGTAAGTGTGTGACCGTGTGACCCGTGTGACCCGTGTGACCGTGTGACCCGTGTGACTTGATTTTGATCGACCCACTACACTACTTCTAAGGTAAATCCATTGGCAGTATTTATTACGAGTCCTGAATCAATTAACTTAGAAATTATCTTTCTTGTAGTTGCCCATTCCCTTGTGTTCCTATCAATTTCAATACCTGGATACATTAATCTAGTAACATCTTTCCCGTTTATTGGTCCATATTGTTTGATAACGTCAAAAACTGCTTTTCGTTCAGGAGACAATCCAACTACTGTTCCTTCTTCGCTAATCGTCCATTTAGCAAACCGTCCATCCCATCGTAGTCCATACTCACCTGCTCTTTCGATGTCTCTACCATCAACGTACAGCGTTGCCTCATCCGTCCCACGGGTACGCTTCAGCACAATCACGTTATCTACTCCTCCAGTTAATCCAGTGCTACCGCTGACAGTCTCAAGATGATCATCAGATGTAGCCTTCCTGGTGTGATGTACCAGCACGATACCAATATCGAATTCTGCCGCTA
>CAUYTY010000083.1 GCA_963575655.1 Gammaproteobacteria bacterium
CCCTCCCCGTTTACGGGGAGGGCTGGGGAGGGGGCAAGTAGGTGGCAACTTGGGTAATCATTATTATCCGATCATCCTTCACTTTCAGGACCCGGAAACAAGTCACTAATTCGTCCCGTCAGGTAATAGACGATCAACCCCACCCATTCATGCAGAATCTCATCAAGCCGAAACGAAGTCTTGGCAAAGTCTAACGACGGTGGCCACTCATCATTACGACCACTGAAGAAGGCTACCGGATAGGGTAAAACCCGCCAACCCTGTTGACGAAAGACACCTACTGCCCGCGCCATGTGTACTGCGGAGGTAATCAGAATCCAGGTCTCACCATCTTTGGGATGTACACTGGCACGACTAAACTGGGCATTTTCGTAGGTATTGCGTGATTGCCCTTCGAACAAGACTCTTTCGGGAGGAATGCCCAGGCGCGAGAAAATCTCACGCGCTACCGGTGCCTCGGGAAGATCAGCCTCCAGTATGCTCCCCGAACCACCAGAGAAAACTAATCGCGCATCGGGATAACGGCGTGCCAAATGGACAAACTCGGTCGCACGATTGGCCGCATGGTTAAGTTTGGGTTGCCCCCAGACACTGGTGACCGAAGGCTCGGTCATACCACCGAGGACAATAATGCCATCCACCCGTGCAGGGAGCGAAGGAATCGGAAATCGTCGCTCCAACGGTTGACCCAACCAAACATCCACCGGCAACAATACAAGCCCTACCAGAATCACGGTCATAAAGACTGTGATCTTTTTCCCCCAATGTCTCCCACGCGGACCGCCCCAGTGCTGCAAACCAACCCCAACAACCAATGCCAGCACCACAAAATTTCCATGCGCGATAACGGCGATAAATAACTTGGACAGCACAAAGAACATAAGCTCTGATTCCAGGATAGGTAAGCGTTCCTCTCGTAATTACTCAATCCCTTCCCCTCCCCCCTCGCTGGGGAGAGAAAACGATTACCAACGCAATCTCAGCGATTGATTCACTAATGACCTTCTACGTAATCCTTAAAACCATCAAGCACGGCGCGCACCTGGGGGGTATGGCAATATTTCTGCCCTTCGGGAGAATTGTGACAAAGAACGTCCAACACGAGGCGCGCCCCGCCCTGATCCTGCGTGCGGATTACCGACAGGCCGATGGTGGTAGACTGAGTCGGTTCTGTAGTGAGAAGGCGGGTATTGGTCACGACTTGCAAACGAGTATTAGCCTTGGCCCGCACATAGAGCTGGGCAAGAGACCATGCCTTGGCACAACTAGGAGAGTCGTCGCATTTTGCGGAAACTGCCTCAAGCGCTTTTGTGGTCGTTTCCTGAGCGATGTTATTCATTTTCGGTACAGACGCATCCTGGCTGAGGGGTGTTGATTCGGGCATTTCTATGCCTTGCATCGCACGCAACTCTCGGAACCGCTTTAGGTCAGCATCGAATTGAGCACGCAGCTCCTCCTGTTCTTTACGCTTGACCTTAATATAGGCATCATGTTTAGTAACAAGGTCTTGTGCAGAGGAAATATCTCGGCGTATATCATCAGGGACCGATTGACCACTGCGTTCTCGCTCAGCGGCCTGGGCCGTCATATCTGACATCGAGCGACGGAGAATAGCAATATTACTCTCGGTGATACGAATAATGCCATCCAGCGCGTCCAGTTTTCCATTACGCCCCATTTCGAGGTCCTTCTCATTGGCGTAAGAGGTCAACAATACTCGATCCTTGGCCATCTGTTCCTCAACCTTGCGGCGTTCTTCAGCCTGGATACGTGCCTTACGCTCATCCTCAATCAGTTGTTCCTTAGTTTTAGCTGCGCTAGTAACGCCAACGGTCAGACCATATTTATTGACCTCCGCACGCCCTTTCTGGGAATCCTCTGGTGGGACATGGTCGCCATAATGGATGACCCCTTTTTCGTCAGTCCATTTAAAAAAATTATTCGCTGCCTCGACCATTCCAGGGTGTAATCCAAGCAGGATCCCCCCCCACAACCACAAACCAATTTGTATCTTTTTCATTAGATCGACCTCAAGGTAAGCTAAAACGCCTCTGTCCGCCTACCAGCGTAGCAACTAACCCAAGTTGCCACTTATGCGGTAAGAAACGAAAGAACACCTCTCCCGGAGGGAGAGGGAAGAAAAGCGCGCTAGGTGGCAACTTGAGTTAAATTATGACCTCTTCCTTTAATGCTCGCTGCAGATACGGGAAGTATTGCTGATCCGATTGGAAGATGTGATTAGCGATTACGGTATAACCCATAAATTCAAATAATGGTTTAGCATTAATCTCACCGTTACGTAGCTCGGTAATAAGCCGGGTAGCCTTCGTCAACAACGCCTGGTGTTGGGCTTTATGCCCATTCAGTCCCGGATAGGCAATTTTTTCTAGAATCTCTTCTTCCTCCCGAAAATGAAGTTCTACATCAATAAGTAACTGTTCTGCTACCGCGATCACCCGTTCATTTGGATACGACTTCACCACCGCAGCAAACAATTTATTGACCAGCGCAAAAAGTGCCTGATGTTGGACATCGATAGGGTCATATCCGCAGACAAAATGAGGATGCCAGGCCAGTTGTAGGTTAGCCACAGAATCTGAATCACTATCAACATTACTGTCAACAATCACACGGTTGCGACCACTATTCTTGGCTACATATAACGCCTTATCCGCACGTTCAAACACCTGTTCAATGCGCTCGTTACCGGAAAAGACATGGGTAATACCGATACTCACGGTTACCTGAATCGCCATATCCTGGGCAGGAATAGGTTGAGCAGCTAGTGAACGACGCACTCGTTCCATCGCAATAGAGGCATTCTCGGAGGTTGATTCAGGAAACAACACGGCGAATTCTTCGCCTCCCCAACGTGCCGCAATATCTAGCGAACGAACACCACTCTGCAGAATGCTGGCAAAGGTTGCCAGCACCAGATCTCCCGACTGGTGCCCATAGGTATCATTGACCCGTTTAAAATGATCGATGTCCAATATCGCAAAGGCATAGGGTCGTTGGGTGCGCTGCGCGCGGGCATGTTCTGATTCTACTCGCAGCAGAAAGGCCCGTCGATTGGCGAGCCCTGTGAGGGTATCTGAGAATGCCATTGCCTCCAGGCTACGATTGAGTTCGGTCAGTTCATGAGTCCGCGTGGTTACTGACGCCAGCGATTCATTAAAGTAACGTAATTCAATAATCGCCAGGGCAATGTAATGAGGAAAAACCCCTAGGCAGAGGATTACGAAGGTAAAATAGAAATAGGTAAGATTGCTATCCCCTCCCACCATCCATTTTTGCCCAAGAAATGAAAACAATACGCTCGCCAAAGAAATAAAAGCAAAAGACCAGGCCGCACCAACAAATGAATACCGTATCGCAATATAAAGAATGACTAACACTACCACAAAAATCAATGGAATGACGACAAACACCATTAATTTATAGGCAAGAATCGCTAATAGCACGGGTACAGCCAATAATAAGACTACCTTACCCCCCAGCATTAAAGCATTGCGTGACCCCATTTTCTGGAAGACAAAAAACAGTGGTGCTACTGCAATGATTCCCAGGATATCTCCTGAAGTCACCTGGATGAATCTAGCCAAGAGTTCAAAGGGAGTACTAAACGTTACGTTACTCAGAAAATATTCACGCACCAAGACCATCAACCAAACAGTGGCAAACGGCGGCAGGATGGCGCAACGCAGAAAAAATCGCAGAAAGGCTTTCCAATCCGAGATGGGAGATACATCTGTTTGTTCAATATTGCGCGGCAATGCATGCCACGCCAACCACGACTCGATAGTATTCAGCAAGCCGAGCAAGAGACTACTGCCCAAAATTGCCAATAACCCCGCATCCACGCCGGCAAATAGTACCTGATAGGAGCCATAGGCAACAACACTGGAAATAGAGAGCAAGCGGATGGCAGATCTTTCAAAGGTAATGAAGATGAGCAACCCAATCCCAGAGGAGAAAGATACCACCGCCGACGAAAAAGGATGGTGAACCGCCACCCATTCCCCAAACCAAATGAATCCCACGTATAGAACTACCATAAGGAGCACTTTGGGAAATTTTTTTAAGAAGCGATCGAAGGTAGTCAATGATATTACCCCGAAGCCAAGACGAGCAATAATTCGATAGTTTTTTAGTACGGAACAAATATGTTTTAACCCAAGTTGCTACCTATGCGGTGAGAAACGAAAAAACCCCTCTCCCGGAGGGATAGGGGAGAAAAGCGCGCTAGGTAACAACTTGGGTGTTTTAATATTTAACCCAAGTTGCCACCTACCTGCCCCCTCCCCAGCCCTCCCCGTAAACGGGGAGGGAGTAGGCCGCAGACCTCCC
>CAUYTY010000084.1 GCA_963575655.1 Gammaproteobacteria bacterium
GTGCCCATATTAAGTGCGGTTCCGATTGGATCGAATTGGATATGCAAGGACGTACCCCGAAAGCCGTTTCCATTCACACCTCGCCATTTCCGGGTTTCCCCACGGATATGCAGGCCCAATTCATGGCCATGAATGTAGTGGCGGAGGGAGTAGGGATGATTACTGAAACGGTTTTCGAAAACCGCTTTATGCACGTTGAGGAATTGCGACGGATGGGCGCAAATATCCGCCTAGAAGGCAACACAGCAATCACTACGGGAGTAAAACGTCTCACTGGCGCCCCCGTAATGGCTACGGATCTACGTGCCTCGGCGGGTTTGGTATTGGCGGGTTTGGTGGCCGAGGGCGATACTATCGTAGATCGTATCTATCACATCGACCGTGGCTACGAATGTATTGAGGAGAAACTCTCTCAACTCGGGGCACGAATTCGGCGCGTACCTCGATAATGCTAAGTTGACACCCATTCGTCATTCCGGCAGGAAATGCCGGGATGACGGTATCACTCAAGAAAATGTCTCAATGAATACTCTTTCCGGTAAGGGTTGCCCCTGGCCGGCACGCCTCGACCTTCTCCAGAGTGCCACCGGTCTCTTCCTCGGTATGTTCCTGTGTCTGCATACGTTTCTGGTAGCCTCCATCCTAATTAGTCACGAGGCGATGTGGCGTGTGGCCCGATTCTTCGAGGGTTATTACCTCTTCGGACGACCCTACCCGGCGGTAGTATCAGTTCTTGCCGCTGTAATATTGCTGATTTTTATCACCCACGCGGCCTTAGCCCTACACAAATTTCCTGCCAATCTGCATCAATGGCGCGCCATTTGGCATCATACCCGGACCTTTCGCCACAGCGACACCACCCTTTGGTTGGTTCAAGTAGTGACCGGCTTTCTGATGTTCTTTCTGGGATCGGTTCACCTCTATTCGATACTCACCCATCCCGCCCAGATCGGACCTTTCGAATCTGCCGATCGAGCCTGGACCGGGAATTTCTGGCCACTTGATCTCTTGCTGCTTTTGGCCGTAATGCCGCACGGGGCGCTTGGCCTCTATCGTCTGGCCTTGAAATGGGGCTGGTCTACAGGGAATTCTCGGATGCGCCTCCGCCGGATCATGTGGATCGCCTATGCACTGTTTCTCTCCCTCGGCCTGGCCGCCTTGAGCAGCTATATCCGCATTGGGATCGAGCACGCCCCACACGCCGGAGAACCCTATATCTCGGTGCATCCCTTGGAATAGCAAAGAATCCCAGAGACTTCAGAAATATTTAACTTCATCAAGACGACCTGCGGCTGGACAATGAAAGTAATCTATAGCGATGTATTAATCATCGGTGGTGGATTAGCGGGATTACGGACCGCCATTGGTGTGAAACGTCGGGGCTTGTCGCCCATAGTGCTATCCCTTGTGCCGGTTAAACGTTCGCACTCCGTCGCGGCTCAGGGCGGAATGCAGGCAAGCCTTGGCAATGGTGCCTGGAGTATTCACGACAATGAGGATCGTCATTTCGAGGATACGGTGCGAGGCAGTGATTGGGGCTGTGATCAATTAGTCGCTCGTCTTTTTACCCACCTTGCCCCCAAGGCCGTGCGTGAATTAGCCGCTTGGGGGGTTCCCTGGAATCGAATCCAGGCGGGACGCCGTGAGACGGTGAAAGACGGGGCCCAGCAGTCTTTTACCGAACCACGCGCCGCTCACGGTCTGATCGATGCCCGCGATTTTGGTGGTACCCAAACCTGGCGCACTTGTTACACCTCAGATGGTACCGGTCACACCATGCTCTACACCCTGGGCGACCGCGCCGTGGCCGAGGAGATCTCGATCCATGAGCGCAAGGAGGCACTCACGCTCATCCATGACCAGCAGCGTTGCTACGGCGCGGTGGTGCGCGACCTGGTAACCGGGGAATTGATCGCCTATGTGGCGCACGCAACCCTCATCGCTACCGGTGGCTACGGCCGACTCTACGGCATCTCAACCAATGCCCTGATCAATGAGGGCATGGGGGCCGCCCTGGCACTAGAAACCGGTGTTGCCGAGCTGGCAAATATGGAGGCGGTTCAATTTCACCCCACCGCCATTGTCCCTGCAGCAATTTTGGTAACAGAGGGCTGTCGTGGTGACGGCGGCCTATTGCGCGACGCGGCCGGTCACCGCTTTATGCCCGATTACGAACCGGAGAAAAAGGAACTCGCCTCGCGGGATGTGGTGGCTCGACGTATGGCCGAACATATCCGTCGTGGACAGGGCGTAGCTTCTCCTTATGGTGATCACCTGTGGCTCGATATTACCGTCTTGGGGGCCGCTCACATCAACCATAATCTGCGTGAGGTGCAAGAGATTTGCCGCTATTTCTTGGGCATCGACCCAGCCCGCAATTGGATTCCAGTCCGCCCCACCCAGCACTATTCAATGGGCGGTATCCGCACCAATTACCAAGGCGCCAGTCCAACCCTCACCGGCTTATTTGCCTGCGGCGAGGCCGCTTGCTGGGACCTTCATGGTTTCAATCGATTGGGAGGTAATTCCGTAGCAGAGACGGTCGTCGCAGGGATGCTGATCTCTGAATACATCGCTGACTTTTGCGCCTCGTCCGCTGGGGAAATGATCTGCTCCACCGGTCTAGTACGGGAGGCCCTGCAAAGCGAACAGGCGCACCTCGATACCCTATTGGATAATCGGCACAGCGGCAGTGAAGACGCCGTGGCAATTCGACAACGCATGGAAACGATTCTAATGAATACCGCCGGATTATTTCGCAGTGGACCTGAATTGGAACAGGCCGTAGGGGAACTTCAACAATTGCTCCATCGAGCGCAGCAGGTGCGGGTACGTACCCGTGGCCACGCGGCCAATCCTGAATTGATCGCGGCCTATCGCCTACCACGGATGATTAAACTTGCCCTGACCATTGCCCTCGGGGCATTAACGCGCACCGAAAGCCGTGGCGCCCACTACCGCGAAGATTATCCAACCCGCAATGACCGCGACTGGCTGTGTCGCACCCTAGCGGTATGGAAAGACCCAACGGCGGACTTGCCAGAGCTTCACTACGAACCCCTGACCGTGGACACCATGGAGCTACCTCCAGGCTTTCGTGGTTACGGGGCGCGTAATCTCATCGAACATCCTGATGCTGCCCGCCGTCAAACAGAGGTCGAGGCCCTGCACACCCGAATTACTGATCCCGCCCGGCGTCAAACGGCACTTTTGCCCTATCTGAATCTCTTACCCGAACGTTATCGCGGTCCTAACCAGCGTCTCGATCACCGCGTCGCCCCGGAAGCCCGGCCATGAAGAATGGACAGCGTAATCACGAACGCCAACTCACCCTGAATATCTTCCGTCACGTTCCATGCGTCTCGGAAAGTCGCCCGCACCTCGACACCTTTTCCCTGAACGAAACACCGGGCATGACGTTATTTCTGGCGTTGACTCGGATTCGTGAGGAATTGGACCCCTCACTCAATTTTGATTGTGTCTGCCGAGCGGGGGTATGCGGAAGTTGCGCGCTCATCATCAATGGCCGACCTGGTTTGGCCTGTCGCACTCTGATCGCCAATCTACCGGAAACTATTACTCTCTTCCCGCTACCCGGTTTTGAATTGATCGCCGACCTTGCGGTAAATACCGGAAAATGGATGCATGACCTTACCAAACGCCTCGAGGCTTGGATCCACCTGGCCGCCGAACCCAATCTGGACGCCCTAGAGGCCCCTATGGAGCCAATTCAGGCGGAGCAGATCTATGAATTAGACCGTTGCATCGAATGTGGCTGTTGCATCGCGGCCTGTGGTACCGCGCAGATGCGTGAAGATTTTATAGGAGCGGTCGGCCTTTTCAAGATCGCCCGCTTCCAGACCGATCCCCGGGATATTCGAGGTGACGCTGATTATTACGAGATAGTGGGAAACGAGAGCGGCATTTTCGGTTGTATGACCCTACTCGGCTGCCAGGACGTTTGTCCCAAAGGATTATCATTGCAGACCCAGATTGCTTTTCTGCGCCGCAAAATGGCCCGCCACTTTCTATGAATTCCAACCGGGGTTTCGACTCTCAACCACCGATGTGGTCGTCCTGATTATTGGTTGCACCGGAATTCTGGTGATGGGGAGCTATGTGTGGTGGGCGGGTCTATTGATTGGACTGGTGCTCGGGCACTTCTTTCTCTTC
The DNA here is from genome assembly GCA_963575655.1 of Gammaproteobacteria bacterium. Taxonomy (NCBI): domain Bacteria; kingdom Pseudomonadati; phylum Pseudomonadota; class Gammaproteobacteria; species Gammaproteobacteria bacterium. Next base: position 4,174 of record CAUYTY010000084.1, read on the forward strand.
TGCAATGTCTTCCGAGTCACGCGCCAAACGGAGTTAATCTGGGCAGGAGCATTTATCACATTAGATATGCCCCTAAATATCAAAAGGTAACCTATTGAACAATATAATGATT
>CAUYTY010000085.1 GCA_963575655.1 Gammaproteobacteria bacterium
AATAATAGATTATTTTTACTTGCTTGTCCCCTAACCAACGCGCAGGTTAGTATTATCTTTCGATAGAGCAGTAAAGTTGATCAAATTTCGTAAATCTTTCTACTATCCCGTATTCGAACAGAACAGGGTACGCAATGCGTACCCTGTTCTTCCCAATCCAACTATAGGTAGCAACTTGGTTGAAATAACGTCCATCCAATCAACAGAAACTCACGGTTGGTGGCTACTTCGATACGTCAGGTTAAATAAATAGCCTGGTCACTAGATACAATATCACCACCACCAGGCCTGCCCCCAGGGCCAATTTAGTGGTGCGCAGTTGTTGGGTCAGCTCTTCAATCTGACGTAGGGCCTCTTGCGCGAGCTGTTCGCCTGGTGACGATTTGACGGTGGCGGTTTGGGTGAGGTTTTTTTCCACGGCGGCATGGGCCGTAGCCTCTGCCACGGAGCGTGCGGTCTGGTCGGCAATACTCTCCGCGACATGACGTACTGTTTTGGTCATCGATAGCCGGAAGCTGTCGCTTTCGAGGAGGGCTGCCGCAGCATGGCCCACCTTATCCGGTATCTCGCGTGCCAGGTCGGTACGCAGATTTTCACGTAGCCGTGCGGTCACCTCGGAGATAACCCCTGGTACAACTTCAGGCAAGGCGGTGCGTAGCGTGGCCTCCGCTGTTGGGGCCGCAAGCTGTCGCAAGAGTTCTGGACCCACGCGCTCACCCGCCTCCTGGATGGCCTGCTCGGCGAGTGCGGGCATCATGGTGGCGGCGATCATGCGCATCCGTTCTTGTACCAATCCTGGGATCAGTTCTGGTACTAGGTTGCGAACAACCTCTCCAGCGGCTTGGGTGGCCATCTGGCGGGCGTTTTCGCCAACGTTCTGGGCAGCTGTCTCGGCTGCGGTGCGTTGAGCGACGGTACGGGCTGCCTCGGTAGCCACGGTACCGGCCACTCGTCGCGCCGTCTCCTCTACCTCTAGGGCCAGTCGGTGGGTTAGGTCTTCCATTCTGGTTCGAACGGCTCGCTCGGCGGCCTCTACGGCCTCACGCACCAATCGACCCGCGACCTCAGCGGTAATGTGTTCCCCAGCAGCAGGGGGAGGCGTTGGGGTTAGTGCTGGGGTTGGTGGGGTTGGTGCGGGGGGGGTTGCGGGTGCTGGCGCCAGGGCAGTGGACAAATTGCTCAGAAGCCGCGAGAGACGTTCAGATGAGGGTGGTTTGGGTAGGAAACCGTTGGCTCCGCGTCGCAGGGCCTGAGCTCGGTCCTCATCGGTATCGTTGGAGGAACACATGATGACCGGCAGATGGGCAAAGGCGGGCTGAGCCCGGATTGCCTCAATAGTTTGGTAGCCATCCATGCCAGGCATCATAATGTCTATGAAAGCTACGTCAGGAGAAGGGTTGGTGCCTAGATACACCAATGCCTCTTCTCCTGAACCCACAGCGTGGGAGGAGATACCCTTCTCTTCCAGCATTTTGCCAAGTTTGAAACATACCAGTTTGGAATCATCTACGATCAACGCCCGGCGAATGTCCATCAAGGATCTCCTACAGGTAAGGGGTGAACGCACATCCTTTAAGGATGCTAGCGTACACCCCTGGGGGAACGCGCTAGGGTATTATCAACATTTTTCGTGGCTGTCACAGTATCGGAGGCGTGGGGGGATCCCCTATCGTCCTGTAATCCATTATCAAATCGAAAAGTCTACCTAAGAAACCATGATCCAGAGTATTGAGCAGCGCATTGCGGAAGAACTTGGTGTCCACCTGCGTCAGGTGGTGGCGGCGATCCAGCTCTTGGATGAGGGGGCGACTGTTCCCTTCATCGCTCGCTACCGCAAGGAGGCGACCGAGGGTTTAGATGATACGGCCTTGCGCACCCTGGAAGAACGGTTGCACTACCTGCGTGAGCTGGAGGAGCGGCGTGTTGTGGTCCGCAACTCGATCGCCGAGCAAGGCAAACTCACCGAAGAGTTGGCCGCCGCCATCGATGCCGCTGACACCAAGACCCGTCTCGAAGATCTCTATCTCCCTTACAAACCCAAGCGTCGGACTAAGGCGCGGATCGCCCGAGAGGCAGGTCTTGCCCCCCTAGCTGAGGGATTGCTCGCAGACCCGACCCAAGATCCCGAGCAGGCTGCCGCCGCCTATGTTGACCCCGAGAAGGGGGTTGCCGACGTTGCCGTAGCCCTGGAAGGGGCGCGTCACATCCTCATGGAGACCTTTGCCGAAGATGCCGAGTTGTTGGGCCGACTCCGTGAGTATCTCTGGGAAAACGCTTGTATGGAATCGAAGATGGTAGAGGGCAAGGAGCAAGAGGGGGCGAAATTCTCGGACTACTTCGATGCCCGAGAGACCTTGAAAACCCTACCTTCCCATCGAGTGTTGGCCCAGTTGCGAGGGCGCAACGAGGGAGTTCTGGCCCTAAACGTGGCGCTTTCCAATCTCAAAGGTGAAGATTTTGGACCCAGTTGCGAGGCGGTGGTCTACGAGCGCTTTGGTCTACGTGATGCGGGTCGTCCTGCTGACCGTTGGCTGCTAGAGGGCGCACGTCTGGCCTGGCGTATCAAGATCTACACCCATCTTTCCTTGGAATTAACTAACCGTTTGCGGGAACAGGCTGAGGAGGAGGCGATTCGGGTCTTTGCAAGCAACCTTCACGACCTCCTGCTGGCGGCTCCTGCGGGCGCACACTCCATCCTGGGTTTGGATCCGGGGTTGCGTACCGGCGTCAAGGTTGCGGTGGTCGATACTACCGGCAAGATCGTGGCCACTGGGACGATCTATCCCCACGCCCCACGTAATGATTGGGAGGGAAGCCTGAATACCTTGACACTATTGTGTCAGAAATTTCGGGTAGAGCTAATCAGTATTGGTAACGGTACTGCCTCGCGCGAGACCGACCGTTTGGCTTTGGACCTAATCCATCGTCACCCGGAGTTGAAACTTAGGAAGGTTGTCGTCTCCGAGGCAGGGGCCTCGGTCTACTCGGCCTCGGAGTTTGCGGCCCGAGAACTCCCCGACCTGGATGTTTCGCTACGCGGGGCGGTGTCGATTGCCCGTCGTCTCCAGGACCCCTTGGCGGAATTGGTCAAGATCGACCCTAAATCCATCGGGGTTGGCCAGTATCAGCACGATGTCTCCCAGACGCACTTGGTCAAGAGCCTAGATGCCGTGGTGGAAGACTGCGTGAATGCCGTTGGTGTGGACGTGAATACCGCCTCTGTGCCTTTGCTCTCCCGAGTTGCGGGGCTATCCCCGGTGATTGCGCGCAATATCGTGGAGCTACGGGATAGTCGTGGCCCCTTTCAACACCGCCTCCAGTTACGGGAGGTGCCGCGTCTCGGTCCCAAGACCTTCGAGCAGGCAGCGGGTTTTTTGCGCATTACTGGCGGTAGCAATCCCTTGGATGCCTCTGCCGTCCACCCCGAGGCCTATCCGGTGGTGGAGCGTATCGTGGCTCGTACCGGTAAACCGATACATGCGCTACTGGGCGATGCCTCATTTCTGCGTACCCTCAAGCCCACCGACTACACCGATGAGCGTTTTGGTATACCCACCGTCACGGACATCATCAAGGAGTTGGAAAAACCCGGTCGTGACCCTCGCCCTGAGTTTCGTACCGCTACCTTCCTGGAGGGTGTCAACGAGATGAAGGACCTCACTCCCGGCATGATGTTGGAGGGGATTGTGACCAACGTGACTAACTTCGGCGCCTTTGTCGACGTGGGGGTACATCAGGATGGATTGGTGCACATCTCCGCGATGTCCGACAAATTCGTTAAGGACCCCCGCGAGGTGGTGAAAGCTGGCGACCTGGTCAAGGTCAAGGTGATGGAGGTGGATGTCCCACGCAAGCGTATTGCGTTGAGTATGCGTACCAGTGACCCAGTCCAGCCTGAGGCGAAAAATGACGCACCCGATCGGCGGGGGAGTTCTGGTCTTCGCCCCGAGGCACGGGGAGGCGTGCGTGAGCAGCAGCGGGCGCCAGCAAAGGCAAAGGGAAATGACCGGCGTCCGGGAGAGGTTTCGATCCAAGGCACCCTGGCGGATGCCTTCGCTCAAGCCCGTAAACAACGTTGAGTCGCCGCCTAACTTTTCAACCTAGCGGAATCCATTCCGCTGGCTGAA
>CAUYTY010000086.1 GCA_963575655.1 Gammaproteobacteria bacterium
TACCGAGGAAGTCTTCGCAAATTACGCGTAATCATTTTATGGTGGCTTTGCTATACAGGATTTGCGGTCGTTGAGAAAAGTTGGTTTTTCAGCGGGGGCTGGCTGCAACCGCTGAGGAGTTGGGTGCCCAGACCAACCATCCCAAGAATATGGTTGCCTTCTTCCAGATTGGTGAATAGGTTGCCCCCCAGAGAGAAGCAACCCCGCGCGTCTGTTCGACAACTAGTAGTCAGGAAGGTTAGAAGAGATAAGATGGCGGTAAAAGTAGCTAACGCTACCGACGACTCCAATCATTCTAAGACAAGCTTAAAGAGGTGCGCCATGACTCAAACACCCACCGTTGCTCTCCCTTCCACTGGGGGGACCGCCTTGGTGTCTTCCCTAACCGAGGAGCAGAAACAATACCTCACCTTTACCCTAGGTCAGGAGGTTTTTGCCACCGGAATCTTGGTGGTCAAAGAAATCCTGCGCTACGGCACCATTACCGAAGTTCCGATGACGCACCCTTGTCTGGTCGGGATGATCAATCTCCGGGGGCACGTGGTTCCGGTCATTGACCTCGCGGTTCGGCTAGGTCGGAAGCCGGTACATATCGGTAAACGCACCTGCATTGTTATTGTCGAGGTCAAGAGCGACGCTAGTTCCTTAGAGATGGGAATTGTTGTAGACGCGGTTCGGGCGGTGGTAGATATTCCAGTTGCTACGATCGATCCACCGCCGGCATTTGGTCTTCATCTCCATCCTGACTACATGCTCGGGGTATCCAGGTTAAATAACCTCTTTGTCGTTATCTTGGACCTGGTCCGCATCCTCGCGATGGAGGAATTGGCCGCCTTAGCGGTATCGTAATCGTTCTCTCCCATGTACGGTGAGAAACGAAAAAGCCCCTATCCCTCTGGGGAGTGTAGAAAAGCACGCTAGGTAGCCACCTCCCCCCTGAACGACATGGTTCTTTGCGGAATACTGATACATTCTACGCTCTACGGTACCATCGGCAGTATTGTTCCTAATTAGGCCCGAATCTTGAATTGCATCACCAAGCTTTGGAGTTGTTGAGAGAGCTGCGATAGCTCGTCGCCAGAAATAGCCAACTGTCTGGCGCCAGTGGTGGTTTCTTGGGCTACCTGGCTAATCTTCTCAACATTGTGTGCAATTTCCTGAGTTACTGCGGTCTGTTCCTCGGCGGCAGTTGCAATTTGGGTGTTCATGTCGGTGATGGTGGCCACTACCCTGGCAATGTTCTTCAGAGAGGCCCCGGCGTGACGCGCCTCCTCTACGCTGGATTTGGCGCGAGCACGTCCCTGCTCCATGGTTTTGACTGCATCCTTGGCACCCGACTGGAGCTGCTCGATGCTTTGACGGATCTCGGCCGTGGATTCTTGGGTGCGATTGGCTAGGGTACGCACCTCGGTGGCTACTACGGCAAAACCTCGGCCCTGCTCTCCAGCCCGTGCCGCTTCAATCGCCGCATTCAACGCAAGAAGGTTGGTCTGGTCGGCAATATTACGAATCACATCAAGCACCCTACCGATACCCTCGCTTTCCTCCTCCAAACGGTGGATCACCGTTGCTGCCTCTTCCACTTCCCTTGCTAGGGAATCAATGGCATCGATGGCATGGTTAACCACCTTGGCGCCGTTTTGGGCCTCATAGTCGGCCTGGTGGGCAGATTGGGACGCGGCCGAGGTATTGCGCGCAACCTCTTGGACAGTCGCGGTCATTTGGTGGACGGCGGTTGCTACCTGTTCGGTTTCGAGCTTTTGTAGCTGCATCCCTTGGTTAGTCCGTCCGGCGACCTCTGCCAATTTGGCCGACTCATTCGCCATTTCGGCAGCAGAACTTGCCAATTTTTCGATGACGGACTGGAATTGTTCAGTCATACCGTTGAAAGAATCGGCCAGATGTCCAATTTCGTCGTCGCTGTCGTAATCCACATGCACGGTTAGGTCACCTTGGGCGATCCGTCCGGCTGCCTCCATCACCCGAACAAGGGGTTCCCTAACGTAACGCCGAATTAAAATGAGTACAGCGACCATACTAATACCGACAAAGATGACCAACATCAGAATCATGCTCTTTAGGAAGTCTTGCATTGCGTCACCACGCGAGGCTTCCATAGCGGTAATGGCGCTGTGTTCTTTTTCTCGAGTATTGGCAATCTGTTGATCGGCACGCTGATGGTTGTATCCAATCAATATCGTGCCCAGGTTATGGCCTTCATAGTTAATGGGCTGTTCGATCGTATCGGAAGCCTTCCTGCGTTCACCGGCACTGGCGAAGATCTTTCCATCAGGATTGCGAAACTCAACATAGGAAATGTCCCCATCCTCTACTGCGACCTGAGCATAGTTGAGCAGGGCCGACAGATCCATTGCAGCGATCGGCGCCGGAGCGATGGCCGCCAACATCTTGGCAAGGTGTGTCGTTTTGCTACTGGTGGCGTCTCGACTAGCAGCAACCCGCTCATCATTAAGGTCGTTGACTACGTGAGTAGCACCAGCCAGAAGGCTATCCAGGGCGTGGGCTTCAAGATGTGCGGTGACATAGCCGGTCACCACGAACAGCAACACCAAAGAAATGGCGGTAGCAGCCAGAAACTTCGCAGTAAGTCCTCCTTGTTGCGCACGATTGGTCTGCGGGGTCAATATTTTCGTTGGATACGACGAATTCATTAGGAATCTCCATAAATTGACTCGGAGTCTTCGGGGGGCCCGGCTCCTTAAAGGTAACTTACTGAGAATGGTTCGATCTGATGAATGAAACCAATCAACGCTACGCGACCTTATCGCGTAGCGTTGATTGGATACCATGTAATTACTGCTTTCTACTACAAACACAACCCGTTCACAAACGAGTATTCCCAGTTCGTGATCTTCGAAGATCACCTTATCAATCAGATCAGCTTATTTATCATAAGGGGGAAGCTTCAGGGCTCGCAGAGCATCCTTCATGGTATCTAGGGGCAATGGTTCGATAAAACCTTTGATCTCTGCGGCTTGGGCTGCGGGTGCGGTAGCGGCCAGTTTCAACGCGGCAGCTTTGACAACCTGGGCCAGTTCTGGAGGGGTTCCCGCTATGCTGGTCAGATACCACTCCGGATAGAGTTGGGTGGTATGGACCAGGGGAAAACCATCGTCGGTCCGTTGATCCACTATGACGAAGTCGGACATTTTAATTTTGCCTTCCTTTGCCATGTTCTCCAAGACGCCAGTACGCACAAACGCAGCATCAATTAAACCGCTGCTTACGGCCAAGATCAGATCATCCTGCTTCTTACCTTCCTTGAAAGAGGCTAGGTCTCGATACGGGTCTATCCCCTTCTGCATGAGATGATACGCTTGGAAGATGTAGGCGCCGGCCGCTGATTTGTCGAGCGACATCACATTTTTCCCTTTTAGCTGTTGGGTTTGGGTGATACCGCTACCTTGTTTGGCCACGATCACACCGGCGAATTGGGCGCCAGCCTTAGAGTTCAGGGTCGCTAAGACCGTGCCGCCGAACTGCTCCTGGATAGTGACGGTGTGCCCTGCATGGGACAACACAAAGTTTACCCTGCCGTCTTTGGCGTTTGGGATGACTTTGGGGGGACTCAGGGGCTGGATGGTAACCGGTTGGCCGATCTCCTGCCCCAGATATTTACCGAACTCTGCCCAATGAGTGATGGTCAGCAACTCGCCACGGGGCGCCAAGATGCCAACACTGACCTCGGCCCAAGCAGTAGTAACTGGGGTGACAGACAACAGGACAGCACCGAGGGCCGCTCCCAACAGTGTGAAGTATTTGTGCATAATTTTTCCGTAAAATGTGAGGGTAGTAAAGATTCCCCTGTTTACAATTAGGTGATGAGTAGTGCGGAATAACTACACGAAATACCATCTAATATTGTAAGGGACAGTGAGAAGCGTTAGACTTCCATCCGAAATCTCCTTGCACCACCTATGAATCAATGAGTTGCGCTAATTTTGGGAGATTTCGGATAAGGTCTATTATGTTGAGTCGCTGCCTAACTTTTCAACCTAGCGGAATCCATTCCGCTGGCTGAGAGGTTTGAGATTCAACCAACCCGCCGAAAGGCAGCCGACAAGAAGAGAAGCGAAAGCGAGTCACCCTGGGATGC
>CAUYTY010000087.1 GCA_963575655.1 Gammaproteobacteria bacterium
AGGGGGGACGATTGGATGCGATCCCGAATTTTGAATAGGTGGCAACTTGGGTTATCGTAACCAATCGAAGTCGTGGGGATCTATGGCAATCATAGAAGTAAGAAATAAAAAATTTAGATATCGAATCATTGGCGGCATGATTATGTTCGGTCTAGCCTTGCCCGCCTTTTCCGCCTCGACGATCGCGCCAATCGTCGTTGAAGCACAAATCGATGGTCGCGCGGTTGTCAATGTGAGAAATGATTGGGAACGTGAGGTCATGTATCAGTTGAGTGTATTGCGTTGGCAGGTGATCGATGGTCGTGATCGGTATGAGGCCACCCAAGACTTCATCGCCAGCCCCCCAATTTTCACCCTTGCCCCGGCCGAGACACGAGCAATCCGGATTGGTCTTCGTCATCCAATACCTGCACCCGTGGAACAGGTTTACCGTTTGGTGGTTGCGGAGGTACCACGTGTGGGTGAGTCTGGTAAGCAAGGCGGTATGGTTAGTTTTGCCCTCCAATATCTGCTGCCGGTCTATGTTGCCTCAACCCTCAGTGATGCAAAACCGGAACTGGTCTGGTCAATGCGGGTAGTAGGTGATGCGGTGGTAGTTCGAGCGGAGAATATCGGACAGAAACGTATCGTCCTGCTATCGGTGGGCCTTTCTAAAAACTCCGCAGAGAATGTCGAGCCCGAATTTATTTCCAAGAAGCCGACCAACGTCCTGGCCAAGACCTGGAGGGAGTGGCGGATTCCCGTTCTGCGGGGAAATGCCTCCTTGCCTTTACATATTGTATATCTAAACCAGGCCAGCACCAACCCAACGGTTGTGCCCGATGCAGAAATTAAGACCAGCAGTTCGCGTTAGCGTTACAAGAGCAGACCGTTCTATTTCGTTATTCCATATTCCATGCCAAATTGGGAAAGATTGAGGCGTGTGCCGCCGTGAAGTTATTATCGAAACGACAGCGGTGTTCGATTTCGTATGGAGTGACCTGGTGTGGCGCGTTGTTGCTGACACTTGGTGGCGATCCGACGCAGTCTCTCGCTGATCAGGTTATACACACGTTGGATGCGATTGATATGAACCCAGCCCTGATCGATTCATCCATCGAAAAGAAGGGAGTAGAGGGGTTTTATACACTCTACCTCAATGGGGTGTTGCAGAACGGTTTCGTTTTTGTGTTCGTCGATGATGCGCTACACCTTTATATGGCGGAAAATGATTTTCGTGCGCTGGGTTTTGCGGTGGCGGTGCCCGCTGTAGAGCGTAACGGTATTAATGTAGTACCACTGTTTGGCCAAAACGGTGTATCCGCCCAGGTCGATTCCACACGGATGGCTCTTCTGCTCGAAGTGCCGCCCGGTTGGTATTCGGAAACGCATATTAATTTGATCCCATCCCAACTACGAAAAATTACGGCGGCGGTACCCGGTGCCTTATTCAACTACAGTTTGCAGTTTATCCGCGAAGGCAATACTGCGCTCAGTACCAGCAGTGGCCAAAGTCTGTCGATTTTCGGGCCGATAGGGTTGTTTCAGGTATCGACGGCGATGACCTCGTTTGACCCGATTTCGTCCGGGAGCAGGTTTCGCCGTTTGGGCGCAACTTTCTTTCATGATAACGAGAAAAACCTCACGACTTTTACCCTGGGTGACAGCGTGGTTCCATCTAGTGTTGGCGTGCCCGCCGTGCGTTTTGGCGGAGTCAGCTATCAGCGCAATTTCGGTCTTGAGCCGAACTTTTCCACACTGGAGACACCGACGATCTTCAATGAAGCACGTTTACCCAGCACTCTCGAATTTTTTCTCAATGACCGACGCATCGGTTCTCCCGTTGCGGTTGGGGCTGGCCCCTTCGAGATTGGTGGGCTGCCGACGGTTGACACCAGCGGCCAGATAAAGGTGTTGATCCGCGATGCGCTTAATAATGAACGCATAGTGACTATTCCCTACATTCGTTCGCCTCGCCTCTACCGTAAGGGGCTGCACAGTTTCAGCTATACGGCAGGTTGGTTGCGACCGGATTTGGATCGTTATCAGACACCATTCATGATTACCACGCATCGTTATGGTTGGACTCGTTGGCTGACCCTTGATGCTGGGGTAACCGCCAGTGCCGCGAGTAAGAGCCTTGGCATTAGCGCCACTTTTCCCTTGCGCAATAATATGATTGGTGATGTGTCCATGGCATCGAGTCGTTCGGCTGTGGGGGCCGGCCAACAATTCGGTAGCTCCACACAATGGTTGGGCAAGCGATCCAGTATTGGCGTCAGCATCAACCATTCTTCTCGATTATTTCGCTTGCTGGGTGATACCGGCGACGATCAGGACCGGCCGCGTAATGACTTTCGTCTGTTCGCAGCTCATGAGTTCAGTTCGAATTTTGGCGGAGTCAGCGCGACTTTCGGCCGTCTCTCGGTGTGGGGTGGGGCGACGCGATTGATCAGCAGTCTGGGTTGGTCGAAGAGCTTCGAACGATTCAGTGTATCGATCAATGGCGTTCGTAATAACAACAGTACCGCAATCCTGCTGATCCTCAACGTATCGTTAGGTCCACGGGGGTTTCTCAGCAATAGTGTACAACAGCAGGATGGGGAACTGGCCTTGCGCGCCGACTATAGCAGCCTGCCTGTGGTAGATCTTGGCACCGGTTACCGGATGGGTATTGCGGCCAATTACCCGAAACAGGGGGAGTCACAACAAAGTGCCTACGCCAATATTGATGCGCGCTCACCGTATGGCGAATATGGCCTGGATGTTGATATCCGACCGGAGCAAACCTCGTGGCGCATGAGCACCGCCGGGAGCGTCGGGATCCTATCCAAACATCCATTTTTGGGGCCACCCATCAACAGCGGGTTTGCACTGGTCTCTACCGGCGATGTATCCGGTGTCTCGATTTACCGTTGGAATCTTCCGGTCGCCGTTACCGACTCGCGAGGATTGGCGCTTGTTACCGATCTGAGCCCCTATCAGGATAATCTTCTTGCGCTAAGGCCGGATGACATCCCATTCGAGTACCGGATCACAAGCACGGAGGTAACTGCGGTGCCGCATGGGCGCGGCGGTATTTTTGTCGAGTTTCCCATATATCGTGAGCGATCCGCAGTGCTCGTCTTACAACTCCCTGACGGGCGGCCTATACCCGCGGGCACCATTGTGACCATCCTGAAGACACATGAATCCGCTTTGGTTGGTTTGCGCGGCGAAACGTTTGTGCAGAACCTGCCAGAACAAACGGAGATCGAGATACCTATTTCGCGCCGTTACTGCCGCGTTGTGGTCAACCGACCACAAAACGATGACCCACAACCAAGGCTTGGCCCCTATACCTGCGCGTTTGAGGAGAAGAAATAATGGCTATTCTTCCTACTCCATCCGCCACCCGCCGCCGGTTGGCATGGCTGCCGATGATTGCCATGGCAGCTTTGTGGCTGAGTTTTTCTTTGCATCATGCCGCTGCTTCGGAAATTAATTCCGCACAGATTTATTGTGCGCTGGAGGCCGCCAGCCTAAACTTTGGCCACCTTCACTTACGGCAGAGGGCGGCAACCGTTGGGGTGGGAGCGATCGTGGTGGTTTGTCGCAACTATTCAAAAATCAGTTATCGCATTGATGTTACTCTGGCGTTTCCCACCATGGGGCAGCAAAAGGCGTTGCTGCGAGCGAAACAGGGGACCTTGCCGGTCGCGTTCTATCATGATGCACAATTTGTTGAGCGTTGGGGGGATGATCGTAATGGTGCATCCGCTTCGCACATTGTGGTGGAATTAACCCCAGGAGAGCAGCGGCGCTTGAGGGTGCCGGTCTATTCTCTGTTGCAAACCAGTCATGATACCCCTGCGGGCAGCTATTATGGGCAAATCCCAGTCACACTGCTTGCGGGTGTTCCACATTAATTGATCACCGCCTTGCATGTTGCTTTTGCATTAGACATTATTCGGAACCTATTGCGGAGGGCTAATCATATTATTATTTGATTCCTGTTGTTTTTAATGCAATAGATGCCGCCCCTAATCCTAAATGTTAGGAAAAGTTACGCTGTATTTTATGTAAATAGGAAGTAACTGCTCAGGAGGCCGCAGGTCGCAGTGTGGGTCTGCGAGCCGGATGGATTATCT
>CAUYTY010000088.1 GCA_963575655.1 Gammaproteobacteria bacterium
GGGGACGATTGGATGCGATCCCGAGTTTTGAATAGGTGGCAACTTGGGTTAATTATTAGCACCTCATTGCGCTGCTCGACTTCAGTATAATCAGGAATGTAGCTGAAGTTGTTTGGAGGTATTCTCCCTTGATAAATTTCCGCATGGTACTTTTCTCATCCATCCATCCCTCCTGACGAGTAGATAGATGACCTCAGCGGAATGGTCAGAAGCTTGGTTGGATTTCGTTCTCTTTCAGGTGGGAGGCTATCCCTTTGCCTTGGAGGCAGACCAGGTCCTTGCCATGCATATATTGAATAATACGGAGTTGAATCAATCAGAACCTGAAGATTCCGTACCCCATTCCCTCTCTGATCTTCTCGCACTTCCGGCATTTGTGGTTGCGTTCGCTACTAAATTGCGAGTATTAGAAGTAAAATGTCAGAAGGCCTCCTTGCTGGTTAGCGTGGAGGAGCCAGTAACTCTCCAACGTTTCGGGACCAATGTCCTCCATCCTTTTCCTGAAATGGTACGTCACCGGCTCCACCAACCTGCAATCCTGGCCCTAATCGTCTCCGAAGAAAAGATAATTACCTTGCTGGACTCAGAAGGATTGACGATACCAGCAAGGATAGATCTCACCACGCGTTCTGAATCTCACTCCTCGATTTATTCTCCGATCCTGATGAAAGGGGAATGAAGGCTCCCTAGAATTGGTTAAGCCGTTCGTGATTCGACACACTCACCACGAACGGCTTGGTTCAAAGCCTGATTTGCCACCCAGCAAATGGTTAGGTCGTTATTTCAATAGTGATTGTCGGAATGACGGATATGCAGAGGTGTGGGAGTGATGAACCTCATTTCTAATCGTGCCCCATGGTTTAGGTCGCAATTCTGGTAGAGATTTTCTGCTCCTGCACTCAATTGAATTGGAGCCTCTAGGGAGTGATTGCCTCACGCCGACGCGGCAGATGTGACGCCTCGCGCTCGGCAGCGTATTGAACCAGACTCGGCACGTCGAGAATCAGCGCTACTTTCCCGCTGCCTAGTATGGTCGAACCGCTTACGCCCCGGATTGTCCCGAAGATCGTAGACAATGGTTTGATTACCGTCTGCAACTGACCCATGAGGCGATCTACCACCAACCCCGCCTTGCGATTACCGAAACGTACCACCACCACGTTCTGACGTCGTGCTACCGGTTCGGTGCGTCCGAAATAATCGCGGAGATGGACAATGGGTAGTGCGGTACCGCGTAGATTCAGACAATTTTGAGTCTGTGCCAATTCAGCATCACGCGCCGTAAATTCTCGACACTCCGCTACCATATCCAAGGGCACCACGTATTGGGCTTCGCCCACTCCGATTAGGAAACCGTCGATGATCGCAAGAGTCAAAGGTAGTCGTAGGTAGATTGTTGTACCTTCTCCGAGGTGGGTCTCGATGTTCACCTCGCCGCGCAATGCCTCGATATTGCGACGCACGACATCCATCCCTACGCCTCGCCCGGAAAGATTGGTCACCGTATCGTTGGTTGAGAAACCGGGCTCAAAGATGAGTTTGCACAATTCGTTTTCCGTGACCTGCTGATTGGGGGTAAGAAGACCTCGTTCCTCTGCCCGTTTACGAATCTTCACGAGATCTAGTCCACCACCATCGTCGTCCACCACAATAACAATGGCGCCGGCATCGTGATAGGCGTCCAGGATCAAACGCCCATGTGCTGGTTTACCACGAGCGATGCGCAGATCCGTAGATTCGATTCCGTGGTCGATAGAGTTACGCACCAGATGGGTAAGGGGGTCGGCGATCTGTTCTACCACCGTCTTGTCCAATTCGGTTTCGGCACCGTGGATAACCAATTCGATATCTTTACCCAGTTCCTTACTAACGTCCCGTACCACCCGTTGGAAACGACTGAATACGTCACCGATCTGGACCATGCGCAATTGTAAGGCACCGTTACGCACGCCTTCGACCAAACGCGCCACCGCCGCGCTAGCCTCCTGGAGTTCGGAGTTACCCCCCTGACGGGAAAGTAGGTCGGCACCCGCACTGGCAATTACCAGTTCACCGATAACCTCGATTAGGGCATCCAGTTTGGCGGCATTCACCCGTAACGAAGAGGCATCAGCAGCTTTACGCTCCCGCACGCGACGTTGTGTCGCCAGTGCTGCTTCCACTACCTCGGGGGGGACCATTCCTTCATCTACCACCAATTGACCGAGAGGTTTGTGTACGGTCTCTTGGGGAGAAGCGACCTCATTGGCTGATGTTCTAGAAAATACTCCCTCATCCATTTTATTCTGAAGACGCAACGCCTCACTTAATCCCCAGGAGGTCAAGGCGCCGCACCGCATCAGGATTTCTCCAAGTCGTTCGGTCTCGTCCAGTTCTTCCAAATATCCCAGGTATTCGGTTAAACGGTTGCGGGGGGGGAGGATACGGAGTCGACAACTGTCGCGGACAAAACCGAATACAGCCTCTAGCTCGGCCTTTGTTGCATTTGATGCCAATCCGATCTCGAATCCGAGATAGCAGTCCTCCGGGTTCATTTCGTTCGATCGAGGGATATCTGTAGTCACCGTGGCGATGGCAGTAATCCGTCCCAAGCGTTGCAGATAGCGCAATAGCCCGAGGGGATCCATACCATTACGTAATACGTCACGATCGAATCGTACCGAGATATGCCAACACTCTCCCGATTGAGAAAAAGAATTAGATTCGGGGACCACCTTTGCAACGGCTGGAATTACTGCGCCGGCTGGAGAAGACTTGGTCATCACCGTCGAGGTTGAGGTAACAGAAACTTTTCCCGATTTACTTACTGCCGCTAACTGTATCCGCAAGGTGTTGCCACGGACGACTACCTCGGGGGCAAGGCTCCCTTCACTGTCCAATTCAGCGAGGTCTACCAGCGTAGTAATATAGTCAACGGCTGCTAGCAATACATCGACCCGTTCGTGTTCCAAGGAGAGCAGACCTTCGCGCACTTGCTGGAGCAAACTTTCGACGTCATGGGTAAAAGCTACTAGGTCATTCAGGCCAAACATACCTGCCGAGCCCTTGATCGTATGCGCGGCACGAAATAGGGTGTCGATAGTATCTTGGTCGGCTCCTGCCGATTCACAATTCAACAGTTCTCGCTCCATGACCTGGAGTAATTCCCGACTCTCCGTCACGAAGGTGAGCAAGGCATCTTTCATATTCATAGGGCCTCCGTAGCATTGCGCCAGCCAATAACGATAGGGTCGCCGAATACTGTGCTCAGGTCACACAGGTCAAAGATCTCTTGAACCACGGGGCTGTGTTGGACCAGATGAATCTCTCGATTCTCTGCTTGGGCTTCGTGCTTGAGCAATAGCAAAAGTTGCAAGCCAGCGGTATCCAGCTCCGTCACACCGGAAAGGTCAAGTTCCAGGGTTGGCCCTTCGTTAAGTGCGGCGATTAGGGCCGTTTTGAGCGCCACCGCCTCGTAGATAGTTACGTCGCCTTCCAACCGGAAATGGCTGGCGGAAATACGATTTAGAGGCATAATCATCTCCACAGAGAAATCTCGATAGATTCGGACGATATCAAGGTTACGACTGCATATCGCAACTAGGATCTCGGCAAGTTAAAACAGGCCCCATCACCTCGGTATTCGTGAAGGGTGTCCCTCCGCCAACTTTAAGTGCAATTATTAGCGCATCGCAAACAATTTATGAAAGTTGGCCACTTCGAGAATCTGGCGTACCGCACCATTACTACTGACTAAACTGAGTTTGATGCCACTCGGTTCGACTTTTTCCCGAAGTAAGAGGAGCATCCCCAGCGCCGAGCTATCCAAATAATTCACCGCCGAGAGGTCCACATTAATGGACTCGATCCCTTTCTGGCTCAGAATACGTTCATAGCTCTCTCGGAACTCACGGTTGGCACTAAAATCAAAACGACCTTCCAGTCTTATTGTCGCCTTGTGGCCTGCTTCATCAATATTAAGTTGCATAGGCATACAAGAATCTCCGCTTATTGAAGAGCTGCTAATATTTGGAACCAAATTAATGCTGTCAGTAATGGCATTGTGCATTCCGCTAGATTATGCAACGGCCATTCATCCGACTCATCCCATGGATACTACTAATGCACACGTTCAAAAAAGTAACCGTCCAACTGCCCCGAAAAAAGATGGTTATTCTGGCCATATGACGGCAGGTGAGACGCTAGCATTGTGCGTCGATACGCACCACCGACCTTAACGTCACCGATACAAATACACCGAAAAGGATTGGTTGATATGCTGCTAACGTACTGCTTAGGCAACGATCAGTCTCTTTCCTACACTAAATGGTGTGGATATTCCAAACGAATAGTCACCTGGTATCCGGGATACCTAATTAATATTGTAGTATTCGGTTACTTCCTACCCCTAGTTTTTCCTGTCAATGCTCATCCAAATTTGGAGATGCCAGACTATCACTCTCATTAAAGGTGGTTATTGGGATACGGGCAGAATACCGCAACATTTTGGTACATCAACCAGAGATAAGTCAAAATCTGTTCCACTCCGATCAGTCCTAAAGGGGACGCATGATTGGAGACTAGCCCAATATTAGAAACGGCGTGATAGATGGGTAAGTTTCGGAGAACGGTAGGTGCTTCCATCCGTCTTGTAGGTGGCTACCCATATTAAAATATAAGGTTAAGTGCTTACCCCCTGTTAGTCATTGATTTATGTGCTGTTGCGGCTTAGATGGGTAGCCAACCTTTGGGATTTCTTCCAGTCTCGATAGACTCCAACGGTAGTGGAAATATCGATCCCACGTACAATTTCCGGGCTAACCGCGAGAGACCACTCCCAAGTGGAATCGGCCACAGGTAGCCTTACCTCGTACAGTGCGTTTTTTTCCTCTAACAATTTTCCATCCGTAGTGGTATGGCGTATCGTCAAGTCGGTAATCAGGGTGGTGTGGCCAGGAAGTCGCAATAGATAATTAAGATGCGCTTCGATCAGATGTTTGAGAAAGGCATTAACGGTCACCTCATCACAGCGTCCCTCCAGATATCTAGCGGGTATTTGAGGAAGCTGTGATAAGAGATTAACTGAGATCGTTAGATCGATTTCTGGATCGTCCACGAATTTCATAGGATGGGAGATGGGCAGTAATCCCCCGGGAGTTAGCGTGGTCTGCTGTAGTTGTTCCATAATTTCAGTAATGTCGGCGCTAATCATCTCAACGTTGCGGAATTGATGAACTGCAAGACGGCTCAAAAACGGATGTACGATATCTACGAGTAGCACGCGATGAAATAATTGCGACAGTTCCCGAAGCGGTATATCGTGCAATAGACCCGCCCCTAAGATTACTATCTTGCGTCGCCTCTGGCAGCAACCCACCGTATCAAGAATTATGCGCCGCGTTTGGCTGATGTGTGGTGCCCAGGCACGCTTACAGCGTCGATAACGAGCCCTCACCTGGGTTGCGGACGCAAGAAACCCCATGGTCCGGGCGGTTCTGGAGCACGGGGTTAGCAAATATTCAAAAAGTTCCAGGATCATGGGCGTGGAGATGAATAACTCAGTTTGAATAATTCGGAACTTTCAGGCATGGTTCTGCAGCATTAGCTCTGTGGGGTGGGGAGTGAGGTAGATCTGCTCTTGCAGATATTGTTGGTCATATTTCCCAACGTAATGCTTGAGCAGGGTTAGTGGTACGAGCAATGGTACCTGGTGGGCATGGTAGCGCTCCATTGCCGCCAATAGTTCTGTCTTTTCCCAGGAAGTGAGTTCGTTCTTGAAATATCCCATAATGTGCTGAAGTACATTAATATTGCGACCGATACTGGCGATCTCTGTCAGCGCTTTCATGAATAACTCTTGATAGCGATCTAATAATTGCATGTGCGTTAACAATTTTCTCCCAGCAACTACCCCCCCCATTTCCTTGTACAATTCTGGGCTGTGGGCCATGATCAGTAGCTTGTGGCGTGTATGAAAATTGATAAGATCACCAAGACGCGGCTCAGTCATGAGAAAATCTTGCCAACGGTGATAACTGAATATTCGTTCGATGAAATTCTCGCGAATAGCAGGGTCGTTTAATCGATCCGCCTCTTCTAACGGTAGCCAGGGAAAATGTCGGGCCACGGCAGCGGCAAATAGGCCACGACCATTCTGAATAGGAACACCACTCACCCCATAGACTTTTACCTGATATAGGCCGGAGCTGGGGGATTTTTCTTTGAAGATAAAACCGCTCAATCCCTCTTTCTCCAGCGACTTAACTTTTCTTCCGCAGTATTCGAGCATCTGCTCAGTTTTATCGATTTTGGTCTGGTGAGTGACGAGCCGTGGGGCTGAAGGGTCTCCTTCCAGGCGCATTGCCTCACGCGGCGTTGACATGCCGCTCTCGACCTCGGGACAAACTGCTACCAAGTGGAATACTTTACTCAGAGTGTCGGTGATATAACGGTTGTGTTTATGGCCGCCATCATAACGGACACACTCTCCCAACAGGCAGGCACTCACGCCGAGGTTGATCGATATGCTTTTGGTTTGGGTGTCTGGGTTCATTTTGAGTTCAGAGGATGCGGGGATCGTGGTACTGTTGCCACACGTTCGCTTTTGGTAGGCTACCGACGCGGAGGCGTTCGCGTTCCATCATACTGAGTCCTCCGCCTTACTGCGGTGGATTTTCAATCAATCACCGCGATTGAACAACGAAAATATAACCGGATTAGTGATATGCAGAATAATGAATTACCCGGCTGGCAAGATGAAATAAAATGGACCGCCGATGGTCTGGTTCCGGTTATTGCACAAGATGCCGCTAGTGGTGAAGTCTTGATGTTTGCCTGGATGAACCGCGAATCACTTACTCTGACCGTTACGGAAAGACGCGCCGTTTATTGGTCGCGTTCGCGTAATCGTTTGTGGCGTAAGGGTGAAGAGTCCGGGCATATCCAACGACTCATCGAATTGCGTCTGGACTGCGACAAAGACGTGATTCTCATGAAGGTAGAGCAGATCGGTGGGATTGCCTGTCACACGGGACGACGGAGTTGTTTTTTTCATCGCCTGGAAGCCGGACATTGGGCGGAGGTTGAGTCAGTCGTAAAAGATCCCGATACTATTTACCACCGATGAGCCTTTATTAAATAAACGCCCAATGATGAATCCTGAATCCCCTGATACTTCCCTCGAGCTGCTGACCTGTCTGGCGCAGGTTTTGGAGGAACGCAAGACCGCAGACCCGGCCACCTCCTATGTGTCTCGGCTTTATAGCAAAGGATTGGACGCTATTCTGAAAAAGGTTGGTGAGGAGGCTGCGGAAACCATCATTGCCGCTAAAGGGGGGGAGCGGCAGGCGTTAATCCATGAAATAGCTGACCTGTGGTTTCATACCCTTATCTTGCTTGTCCACCAAGGACTCGGACCAACGGATGTGCTTATTGAATTGGCGCGTCGTTTTGGTATTTCTGGATTGACCGAAAAGGCTGCCCGTTACCAACCCGAGGAAAACTTATGAACGATTGTCTGTTCTGCAAGATCATTGCCGGTGCCTTGCCCGCCCATAGACTCTATGAAGATGAACAGGTAGTGGTCATCCCGGATAAATTCCCGAAGGCCGAGGTCCATCTTTTGGTATTACCTCGCCTCCACATTCCCAGCCTACGCGAGATTGGTATCGAGCATGATGGTCTAATGGTTCACATCATGCACCTCCTGCCGCGAATTGCTCAGGACAGTGGCCTCACTGATGGCTTCCGTACCGTTATCCATACCGGTAAGGGCGGTGGTCAAGAGATCTTTCACCTCCATGTTCATATTATGGGGCAGCGTCTTCCGTCAGGAGATGCTCGATAATAAAACTACAGGGGTCAGGTCTCACATTTGACATCTATGTTCCGTCGTTTTACTCAGAGAGTTACTCTGGTCGAGCCAGGCCAGGAAACAGGCGGAGAAGAAGTCTGCGAATGTAAGATCTGACCCCAAGGGTTTACTGTTCGGCACCGGCAGCACGCGACTCGTTTTGCTGCATTTGTTCCATCGCCTGACCGATCTTTTGTTGAACGGTGTTTATCGTTGCCTTGCCTTGTTCGATTTCCTTTTTCTTCATTGTTGCAACAGCTACAGCTGTACTTGCAGTTTCGGCGCCACAACTAGTAAGTGCTATTGCGACAAGAGTTATGACGATCAGTTTCATAAATTCCTCTGGTGGGAAGTAGACCTCGATTTTAACGGACGCAATTCATTGAACGGGTTATTCTCTGATGGGTCAGTCCGACGCGACCGATAGATTGCTTTCGCCCTAATCAACTCTATTTGCTAACCCTGTTCGTGTTGAGCGCGGTGGAGTGCAGCAATTAACTCGGCCTCGCCTCGGGCCAGGCCAAAGGTATTGACGAGCTGTTCTACATTTGCGCCCTGGTGGGCGAGGCGGATGGCCGCTCCATAGGAGGTCTCTCCAGGATCAGTGGTATGGATCTGTTCATCCTGACGCCGCGCGAGCTGGCGCAGGCGTTGTTCCATGGCCTCCAAACGCAATTCCATACGCCCCTCCATCGCACGGAGGTACTGCTCCTGAGTTTGGTTACGCGCCGACGCCTCGGCCTGGCAGGCACAGAGGGCCGCCAGATCACCCCGTAGGACGCGCAACTGTCCATCCTCTGTCTTGATCTGAGAGGGGCGACTGCTGCGGACGGCCAACCATAAGGCAACTCCCGCCAGGAGCCAAGAGGCAACGCACAGAGCAACCAGCCACCAGGGAGGCACGGGTTATCTCACACGGTGGACAGGAATATGGATCTACATCCCGCCAACTTCCGACCACTCATCATCACTGAGCAGTTTATTCAGGTCGACCAAGATGAGTAGCACATCACCCCGACTGGAAACGCCCAATATGTAACGGGAAGTCTCCTCGTTGCCAACGTTTGGGGCGGTTTCGATCTCGGAGGCGCGCAGATCAACAACCTCTGCCACGCTATCCACCAAAATACCTACTACCTGCTTTTCGGCCTCGATGATCACAATGCGCGAGGCATCGTCCGGATCTCGAGAAGTAAGATTGAAACGACGCCGTGCGTCAATTACCGTCACGACGTTACCACGCAAATTAATAATGCCTAAGACGTAATCCGGGGCACCAGGGACCGGAGCAATCTCGGTCACTCGCAACACCTCCTGCACTTGCATCACATTGATACCATAGGCCTCATTATCCAGTCGGAAGGTGACCCAGCGCAATACTGGGTCTTTAGGGGTTGCGGTGGTAATATTCATCTGATTATTAACTCCATTGGAAGTGCGCACACGACGGGTCTAGCGTCGCAATTAGGATATTTGTTTGGGGCAGGAAACTATTTTCACGCCATGGACCTGCTTTATTTAATCAAAAAACACCATCGGAAATTTCAAATTTCACCCTCCAATATCCTTTTCGATCAGGTCTCGGGTTCTTCCAGACGCCCGGCCTTGAGCAACCGTACCAGGGATGGGACATCAAGTAGGGCACATAAGCGTTCTTTAACCGTTCCGGCGAGCCAGGAACGACGCCCGCGTTCTCCGCGCCAACGTACTTCTTCGGGTTTTAGGGAAACGACACGATCCACCGCATCGCAGGCCAAGCCAAATCGCCCCCCACCAAGCACGATCAGGTAACGTGGATTGGAACGACTCCGGGTAGCCTCTCGCAGATTTTCGGGGACAAACAGGTCAATGCTATCGACCACCATTAGATTGGCATCGCGGTGACGGATGACCCCCAGCCCCCAGGAAGGGAGGCCAGGAACCGCCGAGAGTCGTGCTGGGTAGCGCAGAATACCGTTAAGTTCCACCAAGGGTACGGCTACCGTTAGCCCCGCGACCTGGAACAGTAGGGTTTGGAATGGCTGGGTGGGAATTGTAGGAACGGTCGCCGTTACCGGGGCCTGGACTGGTGCCCGGGCGGGTGCCTGTGTTGGGGTCTGAACCGGTGCTTTCGTCGGGGCTGGGGTTTTGACCGCAGTTGGTGTCGGGGTTGCTACCGGAGGAGGGGGCGGAGTCGGGGCCGGTGTTGGTGGGGCCACTGGCTCAGAGCGTAGCTCAAGATCGCGGGTACGTACCGGTACTGGAACCGCGACGTTGGCCACACTGGCCACCTCCACGGGTACCGCCGCACGGGCGACGGCAGGTAGCGTCGCACCCACGGTCGGAGTAAGGGCCTGGTGGGGAGGGACCTCAGCCGGGGTGGGCGACGTTTCTCGCAGCAGGGCATCCAGATACAGACCCAATGCCTGCTCAGGATTGGCAAGGTCCAACATTACGGGATTGATCACTCCGCGCCCCCTCCGACGACTTTTCGCTCTCCCCTTGGTGAAGGAGAGGGACCTCCCGGTGTAACCGTCCGGGACCGTACTGCCGTGGCCGTAGTACCGGTAAGAACCTTAAAAAGATCTCGATAGGCGAGTGCGCCGGGACTTGGTCGCATCATCTGGGTCAACAACCCCCCCGAACGACCCACTTCACGAAGCTGCGTATCCACCGGGATCATCCCCCCCCACACCTGTCCCGGTAACCCCCCTGGTAGCGCCGCAGGACCGGGTGGATGTGACGAATGCAAAATTTCCAGGGTTTCCCGTGAAACACGCGTTCGTCGGTCGTAGAGGGTCGGAACGATGAGGCAGGACAGGGGCGGGCGTCGGTTCCGATTCAGCATCTGCAAGGTGCGTATCATGCGTTCCAGACCATGCAACGCCAGAGGTTCGGTCTGGACGGGGATAACCAGGTAGTCCGCCGCAGCCAAGGCATTGATCATGAGTACTCCAAGCATCGGCGGGCAATCCACCAAGACCCGATCGTAGTGTCCAAGGGGACCTGCCAGCGTGCGCGCAAGGACCAACCCCATACCGTCACGGGTACTAAGCTGGCGGTCGAGCGTCGCCAGGGCGGTGGCCGCTGGCAGCAGTGACAACCCCGTCGTTCCAGTGGGTCGCACCATTTCGGTTGGCAATGCACTGCCGTTGGCTGCGGCCTGAAATAGGGTGTAGGAACTTGGATTCAGACTCTCTGCGTCAAAGCCAAAATAGGCACTGAGAGATCCATGAGGGTCGAAATCCACAAGGAGGACCTTTTCGCCACGGGCCGCCGCCCAGGCAGCGAGCATAACCGCCGTTGTGGTCTTGCCTACTCCGCCTTTTTGATTGGCTACGGTCCAAACAATCATCAAATCCTCGATTCGGTCAATTCGCCTTTGCCGCCCCCGGCTCTACCTCGGATGCACGACGCATCTCGGGTTGAGCGAGGATCTGCAATACTACCCGCCGATTTTTATTGCGCCCCTCGGGGGTTGCATTATCCGCTGTGGGACGGTACTCCCCATATCCCACGGCAGCCATGCGCTCAGGTTTCATCCCGAGTTTATTAAACAGATGCACCACGCTTGCCGCACGTCCCGCCGACAATTCCCAATTCGAAGGATAGGCGACTGAGTTGATTGGTCGATCATCGGTAAATCCTCCAACCTGGACGGGATTCGGGAAATTTTTGAGAATCTCTGCCACTTTACTTAGGATGGGCTGAGCAGTTTGCTCTAAGGCCGCGCTCCCACTGGGAAATAGAATACTGGTTTTGATCTCAACCTCAAGCCAGAGTTTATCTCTACGGACGGTGATCAGATCTTTGTCCATGAAACTACCAAGGTTCTCCCCAATTTCCTTGGAGATAAGGTCCAAGGCCCGCTGACCGGTGAGGTCTTGGGCAGCATCCGCCGATTTTTCCTCTGTGGGCGAGTCAGGCCTTCCCGCTGGGACCGGGGGAGAGATACCGAGGTGGGGGGGGGGCGTCTCGTTCAATTTTATCCGGTACCGGAGACTTTACCAATTGTCCCACTTGGATGGGTTCCAGGCTTTTGGGCGATGAACGAAAAGCCGCCACCATTGATTCTGAGAGGACCCGATACTTTCCCTCGTTTACAGACGAAATAGCGTACATTACCACGAAAAAAGCAAATAATAAGGTGATGAAATCTGCGTAGGACACCAACCAGCGTTCGTGATTTTCCGACTCTTCGTGGCGTTTTCTCCGACGCGTAGTAGTAATTTTTGGTATGACAATAGTCTTATTTCGATCAGCGGTAACGCGCTGTTTGCGACGACCCCAATCTGAAGCTTCACCACCCGGTTGAATATTTCTCTTGAGGACTGATGAAGCACCACCGGGCGGCTGCATGGTAACGAAGTCATCGCGAGGTGTCTCCTCACCCTCAGGATTTGCTAGCGTTCCGAGGTATTTGTCAGCCATAACTATTCAATATAACCCATCAGTTTTATTTCTATTACTCGTGGATTGACACCTTCGGCAATTCCAGTTAGGCCCTCTACCACCATCTGACGCATTTCGCTTTGGGTCAGGATCAGCGCTTTAAGTTTACTGGCCACGGGCAGGAAAAACAGGTTCGCACAACCCACCCCGTAGATAGTGGCCACGAAAGAAGTGGCGATACCAGGACCCAAGGTACCAGGGTCGGCCAGGCTGTTCATCACATGGATGAGCCCCATTACCGCACCAATGATACCGATAGTGGGGCTGTAGCCCCCCATGCTCTCAAAGACTCTGGCGGCACGCAGGTCGTGTTCTTCTCGCACATCGACTTCAAGCTCTAGCACTGCGCGGATGGCCGCTGGCTCGATCCCGTCGACGAGGAGCTGTAACCCTTTTTTGAGGAAGGGGTCTTTCTCGGTCTCGGCGATTATCTCCAGGCCCAACAGACCTTCCTTACGAGCCAAAGTACTCCACCGTGTCAGCATATCCACCATGGATTGTTGCGGTCCGGTTGGTCCCTGGAACACCCAGGGGAGCAGGTGCAGGGCGCGTATGAATACCGCAAATGGAGATTGGAGCATCACCGCCCCGCAGGTCCCTCCAAGCACGATGAAGGCGGCGGGGAAATTGAGAAGGCTAGATAGGTGCCCCCCCTCTAGAACCTGGCCCACCAAAACGCCGCCAAGCCCCAGCAGAATTCCGGTGACACTCAAGACATCCATGGAGTCCTTACCTTACACACCCGCCGCCAGGGCGGGTCCCAGATCTGAAAGTGGCAGTACCTGATCTGCGAGTCCGGCCTCTACTACCGCCATTGGCATCCCGTAGACTACGCAGCTTGCCTCATTCTGAGCCCATACCGTGGAATTGCCTTGCTTGAGCAGACGTGCTCCCTCCCGCCCGTCAGACCCCATACCGGTGAGGATCAACGCCAACACCTGGCCCGGAAAGGCCCGTGCGGCTGAGGAGAAGGTCACATCGACGCTGGGCCGGTAGTGTAGGTTGGGGTCTGAGTCTCGCACTAGAACCCTTGTTCCACGGTCGTCCAGGAACATTTGTTTCCCCCCAGGGGCGAGCAGTGCCGTACCTCGGGTGAGGATGTCGCCATCCTGCGCTTCCCGTACACGCACCTGACAGAGTTGGTCCAGACGAGCGGCAAAAGTTGGGGTGAAGGTCGCCGGCATGTGTTGTATCAGGAGCAGTGGTAGCGGAAAAGAGGCGGGTAGCCGGGTCAGGATCTCTTGCAAGGCCACTGGTCCCCCGGTAGAGGTACCGATAACCACCAACCGATAATCACGTCGTGCTCGATGTGGCGCAGGATGGGGTGTTGCGTGCGGTGTCGGAGAGGTAGCAGGTTGAAGGAGCTTCAGGGGGGGAGGTGGTTGGACAGCGGGACGTTGCACCGCTGGTTGCCGCACTCCACGCCGACCGAGCAGACACACCCGTTGGCGGAGTTCATTCAAAGCCTGTTCACGCTCGGTAGCGATATCCTCGAATCGCTTGGGCAAGAAATCCATCGCCCCAGCATCCAATGCATCGAGGGTCGACTTGGCCCCCTCACTGGTTAGTGAGGAAAACATCAAGATGGGTGTAGGACGGCGTCGCATAATCTCGCGCACTGCTGCGATCCCATCCATCACCGGCATTTCCACATCCATTGTCACCACATCCGGTTGTAGTGCGAGCACCTGGTCTACCGCCTCCCGCCCATTAGCGGCGCTGCCCACCACACGAATCATCGGATCGGCAGTGAGGATCTCGGTAAGACGCCGCCGGAAAAAACCGGAGTCGTCTACCACCAGGGCCCGTACGGGCATAATTGATGCCTCCTCTATAAGAGTTGTTGGCGCGTCGCAAGTTGGAACAAACCGCTATTCCGGAATATTCCTGTCGGAACGATGAAACAAATGGTCCCTATTTTGTTGTCCGTGTTTGCAAGGCAAGAATATTTTGTTGAAATTGAGCTAGGTGGCAATATCCACATGTTCTGTCAGACCTTTTGGGGGTTGGGATGGGAAGATGATCCTCTCGCATTCCTTCTAAATGAAATTTAATGGTTTCCTTAATTTGTTGTTTTGTCTCTTCAATAGTTTTCCCGGTTGCAATACATCCAGGCAAATCAGAAACGTATGCTGAGTACTTGGATGTTGCCCTTTCTATTACAATGGCATAACGCATTTTAGATGCCACTTCCAACCAGCTTGCTTATAAATACTACTTCTGTGTGCCCGGAGCCAGGTCATTACCTGGTTTTTCAGGAACAGTAACACGTCTTGGTTTGGTTTTATGCTTGAATTGGCGATGACTTCCCTTTGTTGCAACAAGTTTCCAATCATTATTATTCAATCGTCATTCTGGTAGGGATTGCCAGAGTCCATACCTATAGATAGCTTAGTTGGTGACTTCACGTCCCAGTGCCCTGGATTCTGGCAATTTCCGCCAGAATGGCGAATATATGACAGCTTGAGTCATCCAGCAGACACCACCGGAAACCAAGGACTACCCCCCCTCTCCTGTTAAAGAGAGGGGGGGGTGGGGAGTTTCCGATAATGTCTAGTGTTGGCGACCGTAGATCTTAATTAGGCTTGGCACATCCAGGATTAAGGCAATGCGACCATCTCCGGTAATTGTGGCCCCTGCCATACCTTGGGTACCGTGGAGCAGGGCTCCCAATGGTTTGATGACCACTTCCTCTTGCCCGATCAGCTGATCCACTACGAAACCGAAGCGGGTCGTTCCAACACTGACCACTACCACGAAACCGTTTCCCATGTCGTAATCACTACCATCATGGATGAGCCAACGGCGCAGATAAAATAGCGGGAGGGGTTTGTTGCGCACCACTACGACCCGTTGACCGTCTACCACGTTAGTACGGGAAAGGTCTAAGTGGAAAATCTCGTTCACATTCGCGAGCGGCAGCGCAAAGATCTGGCGTCCCAGCACCACCATTAGAGTTGGCATGATGGCTAGCGTCAGAGGCACTTTCATTACGATATTGCTGCCGTAGCCAAGACGCGAACTAATCTCAATGCTGCCATTGAGCTGATTAAGGCGAGTCTTTACCACATCCATCCCCACCCCACGCCCGGAGACATCGGAGATCTCGGTCTTCGTGGAGAATCCAGGGAGGAAGATCAGGTCGAAACACTCGCGAGGGCTCAAGCGCGCCGCCACATCGGGGTCCATGAGTCCCTTCTCGACCACCTTCTGACGGAGTTTTTCCGCATCCATGCCCGCACCGTCGTCTGCAATAGTGAGGAGGATATGGTCGCCCTCCTGGGCAGCGGACAGGATCACCGTCCCGATCTTGGATTTTCCGGCCTGCTCACGCACCGCTGGGGCCTCGATACCGTGATCGACCGCATTGCGTACCAGATGCACCAAGGGATCGGCCAAGGCCTCCACCAGATTTTTATCGAGGTCGGTATCCTCACCTTCCATGATGAGGTTGATCTCCTTGTTTAAGGAGCGTGCCAAGTCTCGAACTACTCGGGGGAAACGACCGAATACCTTCTTGATTGGCTGCATCCGGGTCTTCATGACCTCGTTTTGCAGGTTGGCTGTGACTAGGTCCAGGTGACTGACTGCCTTGCTCGTCTCGTCATCATTCCGTCCGCCTTGGAGAGTAACCAAGCGGTTTCGTACCAACACCAACTCGCCCACCATATTCATGATGCTATCGAGTAGGCGGGTATCCACCCGGACGGTGGTCTCGGTCGCAACGCCCTTAGAGCCTCCATCTGTAGCTGCGGTCTTGGAGACTACCTCCGCCGCTGGTTCCGCAGTAGCAGGAGGAGCCGGGGCTGGTTGTGGGGTAGGACGGGGTGGGGATGCCGGCGCGTGACGGGCCGCAACAGCCGGGGGGGGAGGCAACGCAGCAGCCGGCGAGACAGGGCCACGACCGTGGAGCTGGTCAAGCAGACCCTCGAACTCATCCTCGGTGATGAGGTCATCCCCAACGACTTCTTCAACAACCGACACCTCTGTCTCAATCCGTGGACGCGGCGAGAGTACGAGGGCAGAGTCTGTATCCGAGCCCTTACTGTGCAGGGCATCTAACAGGGCCTCGAATTCGGCGTCGGTGATATCGTCCTGGGCCTCTTCTTCGGCTGGCGGCGCAGCAACGGCCTGGGCACGGGGCGCTACCACCGCTCGAGGGGGTGGAGGAGGTGGCGGAGGTGGCGGCGGAGGTGGTGGCGCCGCTGCTGCGGGCAGTGCCAAAGACTGCAAACGCTTGATCAGAGCGGGACTCGCCGGTGAAGGCTCTTCCCGGCGCTTGAGTTGGCTGAACATCCCGTTGAGACTGTCCAGCACTTGCAGCACTGCGTCCATCAGGTCCGCATCTACCTCTCGCTGTCCCTGACGTAGGCAATTAAACACGTCTTCGGCCTGATGACAGGCATCCACCATGGATGTGAGGTTAAGAAAACCGCCACCACCCTTGATGGTATGAAAGGCCCGGAAGACCGCGTTCAGCAGTCCCATATCGTGGGGCCGCTGTTCCAGATCGACGAGTTGCTCGCCCAAATGTTCCAGCAACTCCCCCGCTTCGACCATGAAATCTTGTAGGATTTCGTCGTCCACGGCGATGGTCATATCAGCAACTCTCCGCACCGGCCCATTGCCGACATTGGCAGTACAGGCCATTGATACACTGGTAGAAAACCACGTTACCAACCAAATACCTCACCGAGAGCACCAAACCCGTGCTACCACCGGCAGAGGATCGAAGGCGTTAATATATACTACCTCAAATGCACTGGGATCCAGGTTCCGTACCTAAGTACCAATGACACTACTATATTCTATCTTCCTAACAGCTATAAGCCTTGCGATGGCAGGTGTTGTCCACGCCGAGGGGGTGGAAGTAGGCAACCCCTCGTTCATGCGCAACCTCGTGCCAGCAACCTCGTTGGAGCGTCAGGCAGAGACGCAATATACCCAACTCAAGCAACAAGCCGCCCAGCAAAATGCGCTGGCGGGTGATGATAACCCACAAACACGACGCCTCAGAGGGATTGCTGCACGCATCATCCCTCTTACGGAACGCTGGAATCCCAGATCCAAGGAGTGGAAATGGGAGATTAACCTGTTAGGCTCCAAGCAGATTAACGCATTCTGTATGCCTGGGGGCAAGATTGCGTTCTATACAGGCATCCTCAACACCCTTCACCTCACGGATGACGAGGTTGCCATCGTTATGGGTCACGAGATTGCCCACGCCTTGCGGGAGCATGCGCGGGAGCGTCTGGCCAAGAACGAACTGACCAACCTCGGTGCCCGCCTACTTGGGGCGTATGTGGGTGGCGGAAAATATGCCGGCGCTTTCTCCCTGGGTGGTAATCTCTTGGCCTTGAAGTTCTCGCGTGAGGACGAGAGTGAGGCAGATGTCGTTGGTCTTGACCTAGCAGCCCGGGCTGGCTTTGACCCACATAGCGGCGTGAGTCTCTGGGAAAAAATGGCGGCAGCCAACCGTGGCGCCCCCCTCCCGTGGCTCTCAACCCACCCCGCCGGAGTCGATCGTATCAAGGAGATTGAAAGGCACCTCCCCGAGGTCCTGCCACTCTACGAGCGGGCACGCGTAGATAGAGCGAGTAAGGTAACTTCCGAGAAATAACCCACAATATCTCAAGCGATTGCAGAGTTGAGTGGTTTATCTGTCGAGAGTTGCCTAACCATCCCGTCAGGTGTCCTCAAGAGACCTGAATGATCTGGTAGTCGTGCGTGATCTCAGCGGTCTTGCCGAGCATTACCGAGGCGGAGCAATATTTTTCTGCCGATAGTTGGATTGCTCGCTCGACGTGGTGTTCTTTCAGGTCGTGCCCGGAGACTAGGTAACGGACATGAATACGAGTGAAGACTTTGGGGGCTTGGTCGGCGCGTTCAGCCGACAGCTCCACTACACAATCGGTGACCTTCTGGCGGGCTTTTTCGAGGATTGAGATTACATCTACCGCCGAGCAGCTTCCCATGCCGAGTAATAGCATCTCCATCGGCCGCATCCCCAAGTTGCGTCCGCCCACCTCCGGCGGGCCATCAATGACCACTGCGTGCCCACTACCGGACTCCGCCACGAAGGTCCCCTGTTCTACCCATTTCACGCGTGCTTTCATTGAGATACCTAATTTTTGACCACCCAGGGTTGACTCAACCGTTTCGTAGCCGTTCCCCTTCACCACGGGAGGGAAGGGGCAAAACAGATGGGTCTAGATCGGCTACAGATCCGGGAGGCGCGATTGTACAACTGACTATTTTTGACATAAAAGGAAAATCATTAAATAATTTTTATCTATGTGCTTTCTACGTCGTTCACGGTCGCAGATGGGGGGATCTCTTGTGAAGAAGAAGTATTTTGGTACTGATGGTATTCGCGGTAGGGTCGGTCGGTCTCCCATCACCGCCGATTTCGTCCTCAAGCTTGGTTGGGCGGCTGGTCGGGTGTTGGTGCAAGGTCACGATCGTAATATCCTAATTGGTAAGGACACTCGCATCTCTGGCTATATGTTCGAGTCTGCCTTGCAGGCCGGGCTCTCTGCCGCCGGGGTTGATATCCGCTTGCTGGGACCGATGCCAACCCCGGCTATCGCCTATCTGACCCGTACCCTCCATGCGCGGGCGGGGATCGTCATCAGTGCCTCGCATAATCCATATTACGATAATGGGATAAAATTCTTTTCGGCACAGGGAACCAAATTACCCGATGAAACCGAGCTGGCTATCGAAGCCGCATTGGATAATCCCATGGAAACCGTCGATTCGGCTGACCTGGGTAAGGCTGAACGCATCCTAGATGCTGGGGGACGCTACATCGAATTTTGTAAGTCCACGATCGCAAACAGTATTGAATTCGCCGGACTAAAGCTGGTGGTGGACTGTGCCAATGGCGCTACCTATCGAATTGCCTCCAGCGTCTTTCAGGAGCTAGGTGCCCGGGTAATTTCTACCGGTATCCAGCCCGATGGCCTTAATATCAACGACAAGTGTGGTTCTAATCACCCCGAACACCTCCAACAGTTAGTACGAGAACATCATGCGGATGTAGGGGTTGCCCTGGATGGAGACGGTGACCGTGTTGTAATGGTTGATGATAAGGGTGAGCTACTCGATGGTGACGAACTGCTCTACATCATGGCACGGCAACGCAGCAACCGCGCTGAACTGCGCGGGACCGTAGTGGGTACCGTGATGAGTAATCTAGGCCTGGAACATGCGCTGGCCGAGATGGGCCTGGCCCTTAAACGTGCCGCAGTAGGGGATCGCTATGTACTGGAGATGCTGCAACAAGGGGGGTGGATCCTGGGGGGGGAGTCATCTGGTCATATCATCTGTCTGGATCGCACCACCACTGGAGATGGCATCATCTCGGCGCTCCAAATTCTCGCGGCTATGGTCCAGTCAGGGCGTTCTCTGCACGAACTTAAACAAGGGATGCACAAATACCCCCAGCGTATGATCAATGTCCCGTTGTCCCAGCGTATGGACATTACCTCCCTGCCCCAGGTAAGAAGTGCCGTGGCCGAGGCGGAGGCGGTCTTGGCCGGTACTGGGCGTATCCTATTGCGTTCTTCCGGTACTGAGCCGTTGGTGCGAGTGATGGTGGAGGGTACGGATGCCGCACAGGTGGAAAAAATGGCGCGCCAACTCGCTGACGTAGTCAGCACAGCCGTGGCCGAGAAGGCCTCATCCGTAGGATGAGTAGCCATTTAACCTCGTAGCGATGGATCTCACCCCTGTCTTTTTTCCATGATTCGGAGGAGGAGGGCGTAGAGGGGGAAAATTGAAACGAGAGACCGAATACTTCTACTCCAAGAAAGATATATCGCTTCTATCGGTATCCGGGTGAAATGCTGAGTTGCCGATAGGAATTTCCTAGGTGATGAAGAGGGTATATAGGCATGAAGGTCAAAAAGGTGTGCATTTTAGGCGGTACCGGCTTTGTTGGTCGGCGCTTGGCCCTGTCCCTGTCTCTGGACGGTTACCGTGTACGGGTGCTAAGCCGTCATCCTCAACGCCATCGTGATCTCGAGTCCAGAGATGTGGAGGTACTGGAAGCGAATGTCCACGATGAAGCGCAGTTGCGAGACCAGTTTGTGGGGGTCGATGCGGTTATCAACCTGGTTGGCATCCTTAACGAGCGTGGCGTTGACGGTCGTGGTTTCCGCCGTGTCCATGTGGACCTCCCGCGTACGGTGGTCGCGGCCTGCAAGGCTGCGGGAGTGGGGCGGTTGTTGCACATGAGCGCCCTCAAGGCGGGCGATCCCGCCGCTATGAGCCATTACCTCCGTACGAAAGGGGAGGGCGAGGATCTGGTACACGCTGCAGCGGGTGATGATCTTGCCGTCACCAGTTTTCGACCCTCGGTCATCTTTGGGCAAAACGATGGTTTTCTGAATCGTTTTGCCTCCCTGTTACGTATCGCGCCGATAATGCCGCTTGCCTGCAGTGAGTCCCGCTTTGCACCAATATACGTAGGGGATGTAGTGGCTGCCTTTTGTGCCGCACTAAAGGACCCAACGAGCCATGGTGGTCGTTATGACTTGTGCGGACCCAAGATTTATACCCTTCGTCAAATTGTCGATTACGCGGCCAAGCTACTTCGGTTGCCGCGCCTCGTTATTCCCCTCAGTGCGACTCTTTCACGATTACAGGCGCAAGTTTTGGAGCAGTTGCCGGGTAAGCTGTTATCGATGGACAATTACTTGTCCCTCCAACTTGATTCCACTTGTACCCTTGATCACAAACTACCCTTTGCGATTTCGCCGACGCCGCTAGAGGCTATTGCGCCTTATTATATTGGTAACCGTAGCCAGCGTTCCCGTTATGACCAACTCCGGAGCCAGGCCGGTCGGGAGAGTTGAGCGTAGGATTGCAACCCGCTGAATGTGGAATCGTAGGTTGGGCTGATGCAAAAGGTCCAACCTATGGTCGGGCGCCATTACCTAGGTGATCAAAAACAAGATCATCAGGATACGTTAGTTGTTACAAATATGAGGACGGATTCTTATAGATGTGATTTCTCTAATGCCAATAAAGAATTCGGCGTGGCGTATTCAATATTGTAAATGTCAAGAAGACTACTTCCAAATGGGCGCGATGCCTTGAATATGACGGGGGCGGGTGGCGATTTTGTTGTCTATTGGTCGTCTGGACCAATGAACCTAATTAGTTACGGTCGTGCTTTTAATAAGTTTCAGCGTAAGCGCCGGTTAACCTATTGTTGGTTGTTGTCAAGGTAATAACGCGCGAAAGGTTGTGCTCCTGAGCGTGTAGTGGAGAGTTTGTCTGGCTTTGTCCAAACATGCTACTAGAAAGAAATCAGGTAGACTCTCTGGTTCGGAATCCAGTAAAGCCCGTTGCGGTAATTCCAAAGACGAGGCCAGATTTTAGGGGATCATTGTGTCGAAGAAACCGACCACCGTGCCGGGCAAAAATCAGAAAAAGGAGACCAAGCAACCTATGATCATTCTGGTAGGAAACCTTAAAGGTGGGACGGGGAAAAGTACCATCGCCTTTAATCTGGCGGTATGGTCAGCCTATCAACAACGGCGCACCCTGCTGGTGGATGCCGATCCTCAACATACCACCTCTGATTTTATTACCCTGCGTCGCGAAGAGGGCCACCAGCCCATGATCTACAGCCTCGTGGCCGAGGAGCGTCGTTTGGGAGAAGAACTTAGCAATGTCGAAAACATCTTCGAGAATATCGTGGTGGACATTGCAGCGGGGGATCGTGAATCCTTCCGTGCCGCGCTCAAAGTAGCTGATCGTCTTGTTATTCCTCTGTTACCTGGTCAGGCCGATGTCTGGGCGTTGCACAACGTGATGGAACTGGTCAATGCTGCTCGATTCGAAAAACCTTCCTTGGAGGTTATTGCCGTAATCAATCGAGCCGACACCAATGCCCAGGTACGCGAAACTCAGGAAACCGAAGAGGCCCTACGACAAATTGGGCTGCCTATCGCAAAGGTACAGATCGGAAATCGCGTTACCTTCCGGCGCAGTCTTACCGAGGGATTGGGTGTGATCGAATGGGAACCTCGTTCTCGGGCTGCAAAAGAAATGGAGGCACTGGCCAAAGAGGTGCTGACATGAATACGGCGGATCCACAACACTCTCTACTGACCTCCGATCAGATCGATAATCTGCGCTCTACCGCAAAGAATATGTATGGCGCCAACCGTCGCTCCTTTCAGGCCGAGATCACCATACAGTATTGTCATGGTAGCGCTCGAAAAGCCGAGAAGATATTTGGCTGGGGACGCCGTACCATTAAAATCGGATTAGCTGAACGTAAGGCCGGGGTTGTCTGTGTTGGAGCCCAACCCGCCTTTTGTGGTAGTAAAATCTGGGAAGAACGTTATCCAGAAGCGGCCGGAAAATTGCGTGAATTGATCGAGACCCACTTTCAGCCAGCTTCAGAGCTACGCTCCCCAGCCACCGTTCCTCGCTTGACTTCTAAAAAGGTCTTAAATAGACTGAGCAAATTAGTACCTGAGGAATATTTGCCCTCACTCAGTACCATGGATAATATTCTTATCCGCATGGGTTATCGTATTCGTAAGAGTAAAACGCATCATCCGCAGCAAAAGATCGAGGAAACTGATCGCACCTTTGCCGCTGCCGAGAATGTCTAATCACAATGGCTTTCTGTTTCGTTTGCGTGCCAATTTACCGGGCATTATCTGAAACTCAGCTGAATCGTAATCATTCCCCCCCCTTCCACGGTGAGGGGGTAGTTATAGACCATCCAGCAGCGTAGCGACTATTCCCATGCCTCATCAAGCCATTAGCACTGAGTACGCTCCTCAAGCTATCGGGACTTACTCTCAGGCCATCAAGGCCGGTAATACGGTTTATTTGGCCGGTCAGATTCCATTGCATCCTGCTACTATGGGGTTGGTTTCCGGTGATTTCCGTGACCAGACCCGGCGGGTCTTTGAGAATCTCCAAGCAGTTGCCTTGGCCGCAGGAGGGTCCCTGGTCGATACCGTCAAACTCAATGTCTATCTCACCGACTTGACCAATTTCTCGATAGTTAACGAAGTAATGGCGGAATATTTTTCTCCTCCGTATCCTGCCCGTGCAGTCGTTGGCGTAGCAACTTTGCCACGGGGTGCAACGGTGGAAATGGACGCTGTATTGGAATTGGGATAACCATACCTTGTCCCGCTTCCGTTTTATCGCGATAATTTTAACCTACCTGCTTGCCGTTTCGAGTGCAGCAGAAGAGGCGGGGATCATCGCCCATGATCCAGGACTCGAAATAGACACGGAGCGTTGCAGTGGAGAGATCATAACGCAACCGGAAACACTATCAACAGTGTCGGTCAATTCCTCCCAAGAAGGAGACGGGGCATTCGCGAACGGTAATACACGGTCCGAGGATCCGCTTCCTTTTTCCGTGGCCCTTCCGGCCACCGCAGCAACGGCGCCATCCGTACCATTCCCTCTTGCTGCGGCCACCTCGCGTCGGAAGGGAGATATCGACTGGTCATTTTGTCCTGATGCCGTTACCCGGCGTCCTCCTTCAATTGCGGATCAACCGTTGGATCGCCAGGCCCCCATTGATATTAACTCCGACCATGCCACGGTATATGAACAGGATACGGCCGTTTTATGGGGGCATGTCCGTTTGGCGCATCCTGGAGAATTATTGGAGACTCCCTGGTTACTCTATGACCTGAGCCTAGATATCGCACAGGCCCAATATGGCCTGCGCTACCGTCGCGGTGGACTTATCTTGGAAGGGAAAGAGGGATTTTTCGATCTGGAATACAGTCGGGGGGTTATGGAGGCTGCGCGTTATTATCTTCCGGTGCGCCATGCCTATGGTACAGCAACCACCGTGCGTGTAGACGACCGTACTCATAGCCATTATACCGATGCCACCTATTCTACCTGCCCCAAGGGTCAAGAGGATTGGATACTGCGAGCGCAGACCCTAGACTTAGACCAGACCCGCAATCAGGGAGCAGGTTACAATGTGACTACTTATTTCAAGGGGGTACCACTGTTTTATACCCCTTATATCTCTTTTCCACTCTCCGGCAAGCGAGAGTCTGGGCTTCTAATTCCTTCGGTTGGAACCTCTGCACGATCTGGGTTGGATCTACGGATCCCTTATTATTGGAATATCGCCCCGAATTACGATGCTACTCTTACCACACGGATCCTTACTCAACGCGGGATCCAATTTGATACCGAATTCCGTTATCTCACCCCACGGAGCAATGGCCAGGTAGATCTTGAATATCTACCCAGTGACCAGGTTTATGGGAAGGAACGTAGTCTGTTGTCTCTGCATCATGTTGGGGAGATCTCCCCGCGTACCCATAGTGATATCACGTTTGGTGTTACCTCCGATAACAACTACTTCCACGATCTGGGCAACACTCTGACACTAACCAGCCTTAGTTATTTAGAACGCCGGGCCGACCTCACCTACATGGGAGATAATTGGTCGGGGCTGGGACGGGTACAGGGTTTTCAAACTCTTGACGAGAGTCGACCATTCGAACGTCTGCCGCAACTCCAGATCACCTTTAATTCTCCCGATCGACCAGGACGTGAGCAATATACTGCAATTGGCGAAGTCAGTAATTTTTATCGGAGTACCATCGCTAACGGTAGCGCTACTAATCAGAATTACACTGGAACTCGCTTATGGTTGCAGCCTTCGATCGCTTATCCACTTACAGGGCTTTCGGGATTTTTCACGCCACGTCTAACACTGCACCATGTTGATTACACTTTGACGGATACGGCACCGGGGTTACCATCGGGTCCGAGCCTAACGCTGCCCATCTTTTCGGTCGATGCGGGATTATTTCTGGAGCGCAATATCACTTTTGGAGGGCGCGATCTGGTCCAAACACTGGAACCGCGTTTCTATTACCTGTATGTCCCCTATCGGAATCAAAATAATCTCCCCATCTTTGATACAACCCTACTCGATTTTAGCTTTGGCCAACTCTTCCGTGAGAATCGTTTCAGTGGTCCGGATCGAGTCGGGGATGCCAATCAACTCGCGATTGGGGTAACCAGCCGTTTTCTGGATACTACGACGGGTACTCAACTCCTTTACGGCAGTCTTGGGGAGATCCTCTATCTCCGGGATCGATTGGTAACTCTCGACTATGGCGCGACTAGCACAATTGCCAATGGCGGCGGGGCGACGGGTCGTTCTGATGTTGTGGCCGAGGTGGGGGCGCGCCTTGGGAAATACTGGACGGGGAGTAGTACCGTTCAATGGAATCAACAACAAGGTCAACCAGAAAAACGCACTCTGCGTCTGCGCTATCAATCGGATCGGGATCGTATCGTCAATATCTCCTTTCGTAATCGTCGCGACCTTTTGGAGCAAACCGATCTCTCCGCCGTATGGCCAATGGGCCGCCAGTGGCGGGCGGTGGCGCGTTGGAATTATTCTATAAAGGACAGCCAAACCTTGGAATCATTTGCCGGGGTCCGCTACGACACCTGCTGTTGGGCGCTGCAGTTCGTTGCACGTCGCTACGTTAATCTGCCCGGCGAGGCCCCTCAAAGTGATGTTATGCTGCAACTCGAACTCAAGGGATTGGCCAATATTGGCGAAAAACTTGACCCGCTATTGACCAACAGTATCTTTGGCTACGTGCCTACACACTAGGCCTTAGCAAGTCGAACGTATTTCTTGGTTGTCCATCCCCCCTCTATGTACAGGCGGTGGGCCATCAAAAATAAAACACAACACTATTACACGCTACCTCGACCACCACGGGGAAACACCGTGTCAATCACCCTGGGCTAAAGCCCGTGGCTTGTGAAAGCAAGCCCGAGATTGACCAGCCGTAGTCCGAGAAATCGGACTACGTTGCAACGAAGTACAAGACTCACCTTGGGGCGCTTCCTCAACTCCAAGCTCTGAAAGCAGCAGAAGCAGACACGCGACGGGTACGCACGAAACGGTCTGCTGCAAGGTTCGCAAGAATCGAAGCTGCGTTGCAACATTGGCGAGGGGAGCCACACCGTAAGGTGTGCGTCACTAGGCCCTTACGGGCTGACAGCCGGGAAAGAGCGGCAACTTTAAAGATTTTGCTATCCAATGGGGCGGAAAAAACCGTCCCCTTTCCTCCCCGCCCTCAAGGGCGGGGTTTCTCGGGGACACTGATGAAAGGTTTTAGAAGTTTTATTCCCGCGTTTACTATTATCTTGGTCTTGCTCAGCCATTCCGCAGCTGGTGTCGGGAATATTAATCATATTGTTGCTGTCGTAGATGATGATGTTATCGTTCGCACCGAATTAGACGATGCAATCCGTACCATCACTGCTCAGCTTCGCCAGAAAAATACAGAACTACCACCCGCCACCGTTATTGAACGACAGGTCCTGGAACGTTTGGTTATCCAACACCTGCAACTCCAACTTGCGGCCCGGACTGGAATTCAGGTAGACGACGAGACACTGACCTCAGCCATTCGTAATATCGCTGACCGTAATCACGTCTCCCTATCCGACTTTCGTACCATCCTAGAGCGGGATGGTTATAATTTTGAGAATTTTCGTGGCGACATCCGTGAACAATTAATCATCAGTCGTTTGCATCAACGGGAGGTGGCCAATCATGTTACGGTTACCGACCAGGAAGCCGACGATTTTCTGGCCAGTACCCGTTCTCAAGAAAATGAAAACGTGCCAGGCGATGGCGAGTGGAAACTTGCCCAGATCCTCGTTGCGATCCCCGAAGGAGCCAGTCCCGAGCGTATTCAGGCTGCTCGGGAAAAGATGGATGCCATATTGGCACGTTTGCGGGCGGGCGAGGATTTTCGTACCTTGGCAATGACGCAATCGAATGGTCGAGATGCCCTGGAAGGAGGGGATTTAGGGTGGCGGCGCATGGGTCAGATTCCTTCATTATTTGCCAGTGTTGTACCTGGAATGAAGAAAGGAGACCTGGCTGGTCCCCTGCGTAGTCCGGCGGGTATGCATGTCATCAAACTCGTGGACTATCGTGGTCAAGAAGTGGGAACCGTGGCACAGACTCGGGCACAACATATCCTAATTCGTACCGGCGAGAATACCACCGATGATGAAGCTCGCACGCGCCTTACTCAGTTACGCCAACGTATCCAAGGCGGAGATAGCTTTGGTGAATTAGCCCGCGCCCATTCCGAGGACAGTGCCACCGCAAGCAATCAGGGATCGCTAGGTTGGGTCAACCAGGGTGATTTGGTCCCGGAATTTGAGCAAGTAATGAATAGTCTTGCCCCCAATGCCATCTCGGGACCCTTTAAAACGCCTTTTGGCTGGCATATCGTCCAGGTTTTGGAGCGTCGCCAACAGAGTAGTAATACCCAAGATAGTCTGCGCGCTAAAGCCATGGATGCGATCCGCACCCGTAAGACCGAGGAGGAATTGGAGGCGTGGCTACGCCGGTTGCGCGAAGAAGCCTACGTCGAATTCCGTTTGGAAACTGACAATTAATAAGGGTGCAGGCGAAGAATAACATAGTCGTAATGGATGTGTTGGACAAGCAAAACTACCAGACCTAATCACTCGTGGTGTTTTGCGCAACTTTGTGCTGGTGGCTACGCTTTGCTGTTCTACTCGGCTTACTTTCCATTCTCTATCTAAATGAAAACCGTCCATCCCATCGGCCAGTTTCTTGCCATCAGCACCGAGGGGCTATTCAATTAGTCCGTGACACATGCTGGCGTATCCGACGTGGGGTAGTGCAGGTCGAGAGGCTTGTACCCCTGTCATTCATTAGACCTTATCGGAAACCTCCTCATCACCCACCACAGTCAATATAAATCATGAGGTTGCGTTGTCCGGCAGAGCTAGGTAGGGGGTTTCCGATAAGGTCTATTGATTTCTATACTGCCGCGACTTAAGTGGGTAATCTGTTATCCGAAAGGAGCAGTGAGGTGGAACTATCCAAACGTTTGAGCATTCCCTGCGGTACCTTGAGATATTGGCTCTCACGCGAAGCCCACCTCGATGGTTCGGGAGAACTTGCGAAGTTTTCCGAAACTTCCGATGAATTTGTGCCCCTTAACTGTATTGTTTTTCTATGGGCTGGGTGGGCACGATCTGTTTCACATTCAACAGGATTTGGTTCGTGGGGTATTTCCTGGTTTGGGACGAGAAATTAAACGAGACAAAGAACAACAAGAGGCACTGGCCAAGATTACCGCCATTTGAGAAGGAGTCCCCACCAAAAGCAATGGCCCCCCCCCAATTGTGCACACCATTTGGAGGAAGTACGAAGCAGAGGTCGTACAAGCCTGCGTCACAATTCACCACCCCGTAGCACGCCGCTTATTGTCTTCCTTGGTGGTAACCATGATGTTTGTTCTGGCCTTCATTCTTACTCGAGTAGACGAATTGAACCTGCTAAACGAGTTTAAACGGATCATGCGTCAGCAACTTACTAGCCGTTTTGGTCTACCCGCACGCAAATAACCTACTCATTCAATTCAACCCCCCTTTTTGCGAAGGCAGCCTGACGAAACGATGACCAAGGTCGCTAACTCATCCGTTGTACTTCAAGGTTGAATCCACCTTCCGTGCTTTTTTCCAGAGAATGCAATCACAAATTGATAAAAACGAGCTCGAAGATACCATCTCTAAGGAAGTATTCAACGAGATATTTCGTTCGTTTTAGAATAATAGGTGAACGGTAAATTGTAGATTAGACTAAAGGTTGCTTAGAACGCTTGGTTATTCTGAAATCCGAGGCATAGAAGTGAGGTTCGTCAACTTATGCTCTCGTCAATCACCCCGGGCTAAAGCCCGTGACTTGTGAAAGCAAGCCCGAGATTGACCAG
Source organism: Gammaproteobacteria bacterium (assembly GCA_963575655.1). Taxonomy (NCBI): domain Bacteria; kingdom Pseudomonadati; phylum Pseudomonadota; class Gammaproteobacteria; species Gammaproteobacteria bacterium. Next base: position 29,074 of record CAUYTY010000088.1, read on the forward strand.
CCTTAGTCCGAGAAATCGGACTACGTTGCAACGAAGTACAAGACTCACCTTGGGGCGCTTCCTCAACTCCAAGCTCTGAAAGCAGCAGAAGCAGACACGCGACGGGTACGCACGAAACGGTCTGCTGCAAGGTTCGCAAGAATCGAAGCTGCGTTGCAACATTGGCGAGGGGAGCCACACCGTAAGGTGTGCGTCACTAGGCCCTTACGGGCTGACAGCCGGGAAAGAGCGGCAACTTTAAAGATTTTGCTATCCAATGGGGCGGAAAAAACCGTCCCCTTTCCTCCCCGCCCTCAAGGGCGGGGTTTCTCGGGGACACTGATGAACCCTGGATTGCGGTATTCCCTACCAAAGTGACGGATAGACAGCAACTTGGGTTGTCCATTACCCTAGAGGCTATCCACCGATGCCGTAACAACCGTTAAGAGTAATGGGTTAGGCCGCGTAGCGGCCTAATGAACTTGGTAGTGGATTTCAACTCGCATATTTGAGCGGTTAACCGTTATGTACGTCGCGTTAGCGACGATTGAGTTAGAACTAAATCAGGGTTCTATTCAATTATCGCTAACGCGACGGAATAGAAATGTCTCTGTTTCCGTGGGTTGAAACCCATGGCTAAAGCCGCTACGCGGTGCCAATTCAGCCTTTGCAAGTTGTCGCGGCCTGAGTGGGTAGCCACTTTGGTGCCTCACATAGTAACCCTATAAGACGGAGAATTTTTATGAGTAAACGATTTTGGAGAGTACCCGCCAAGAAATGCTTCAAGGTGTCGGTAGCCTTTGGTGTATTGCTAGGCAGCACCATAAGCGTTACTGCTCAAGGGGCGGATTTGGTTTCTGTCTACCAACAAGCACTAAATAACGATTCGGTGCTGCGTTCTGCTACAGCCGGACGAGATGCTGCTAAGGAAGTTGTTCCCCAAAGTCGGGCGGCCTTACTTCCGGCAATTATGTTGGAAAGCGACCATTCGCGGGTACAGCAAAAGAAAACCTTTCCAGAAGACTATTCCATCAATGGATGGAGTCTAAGTCTGGTTCAACCTCTGTTTCGTTGGGACCGGTGGCTTACACTGAAACAGGCCGATGCAAAAAACATTCAGGCAGAACGGCGTTTTCAGGCCGCGACCCAGGGATTGTTGCTCCGGGTGACCTCCGCCTATTTTGATTTGCTCGCAGCCGAGGAAAATGTACGTTTTTCCGCAGCGGAAACTAAAGCCATGGCCCGACAATTAGCGGTTGCTAAGGAACGTTTAGCGGTTGGCGCCGCAATCCTAACGGAACAACACGAGGCCCAGACCGGTTTCGATTTTGCGCAGGCCCAAGAAATCGCTGTGCAAAACGAGTTAGAAAACCGGCGTGAGGCCCTGCGCGAGATCGTTGGGACGTTGCCCGAATCATTGGCCACGTTGCAGAACAATATTACCTTCCCCCAACCCAATCCGTCGGACCCGGAAAAGTGGATAGCCTCCGCACGCGACAATAATCCCGATCTGCAAGTTGCCCGCCTCCAAGTTCAGATTGCCGAGCAAGACCACAAAAAGGCAAAAGCCGGCCACCTCCCGAGTGTGGATCTGGTTCTGTCTCATACCTCAGAGGATAATCAATCAAAATTTTGGTTAGGAGCAGAAAGGGAAACCGATGTTGTCATGCTAAAAATGACCCTCCCGTTATTTCTTGGGGGGCAGGTAACCTCAGCAGAGCGACAGGCAGTGGCTGGGATAGAACAGACTCGTGATGATCTGGATAGCGCCGATCGGCAAATAGTCCGAGGGATTCGGGACGCCTTCCGCATGGTTCAAACCAGTCTCGCCCAGATTAAGGCCTACAGCCAGGCATTGGTATCTGCCAAGAGTACGTTGGACACTACCAATGAAGGTCGCGAGGTGGCGGTGCGTACCATGGTAGATGTTCTAAACGCCGAAAAAGATTATTACCGTGCCCAACGCAACCTGAGTTCGGCCCGCTACGGCTATATCTTGAGTTCCTTCAAATTAAAAAGTTTGGATGGTTCCCTCGCACCGGCAGATTTGGCCGCCGTCAATCAATGGTTGGTGCGGTAATTGTGTAACCGTTCACTCCTCCTTCCATATTATTACCTCTACTTTGACTTAATGGCACGATGATGAAAACGAGCATATTACTATTATTGAGTTCCTGGATGATGATAGACGCATTGGCGGGAGAGGCCTTACCTACTGAGGCAATTGCCTATCGTACCCTTCCCACGGAGGTTCTCCTGGATGGCGTAGTGGAGGCGGTTAATCAGGCCACACTCTCCGCGCGTACCTCTGGGGAAGTTACCGCAGTCAATTTTGATGTCAATCAGTTTGTTCAAGAGGGACAGGTTTTATTACGGATCAAGGCGGTGCGTACTCAATCAGGGGTAATCCAGGCTAAGGCCGGTGAACAAGAGGCTGAGGCGTATCTGCGTCAGGCCGAGAATGAATATAACCGAGTGAAACGACTCTTTGAGAAACAGATGGCGACCGGATCGGCAATGGATCAGGCGCAGGCGGCCCTTACCAGCGCCCATGCCCGAGTAGGTGCAGCCAAAGCCCAAGGTACCTCTGCTCAAGACGTCGCTGGTGACACAATTGTACGTGCCCCCTATTCCGGTTACGTAATTAAGCGCTATGTAGAAGTGGGCGAAACTGCTCAGGTTGGACAGCCGCTCTTTACCGGGATCTCTCTCGAGAAATTACGGGTCCGCGTCGATATACCCCAAAACCGGGAAAATGTAGTCCGTCAGGCAAAAACTATTCGCATCTTGCGCGGGGAAGGGATATCTCCTCTAGCGGGAGGCGCGGTAACTATTTTTCCCTATGCGGATGAGTCGTCCCATTCCTTTCGTGCCCGCGTTGACCTTCCCGAAAAAGATGTCGGGATAAAGCCGGGCATGTTGGTTAAGGTCGCTTTTGTGATTGGTACGAACGATCGATTATTGGCCCCGGTTAAGGCCCTGGTACAACGGGGCGAGATTACCGGTGTCTATGTCTTGGGAGACAATGGTCAGCTCCGTTTCCGATCGGTGCTCACTGGTAGATTACAAGACGATGGAAAAATAGAACTCCTCACTGGTCTATCTGCGGGTGAGAAGGTAGTTTTGGATCCGGTGAAGGCAGGACAGCAATACCGCTCCGGCGGAGAGAAACTATGAGCAATACCTTTTCCATCTCTGGTCGTGTCGCGGCGGCCTTTCAGAATTCGGAGATCACCCCACTACTGGCTCTGGTCGGTTTACTATTGGGGATATTCGGTGTTTTGGTAACTCCCCAAGAGGAGGAACCCCAGATTTCGGTGACCTTTGCTAACGTATTTATCCCATTTCCTGGTGCCTCTGCTGCGGAAGTGGAACAAGTGGTCGCCACGCCTGCGGAGCAAATTCTATCCGAGGTCGATGGGGTCAAGCATGTCTATTCAGTCTCGCGACCTGGGATGGCGATTCTTACCGTTCGCTACGAGGTCGGAGAGGATCGTACCGCAGCCATTCTGCGTTTGTATAACGCGATCTTTTCCAACCAGGATTTTCTCCCGAGAAATTTGGGTGTAGGGCAACCGCTGGTCAAGCCCAAGGGTATCGACGATGTCCCGATTGTTACCTTCACCCTGTGGAGTGCTCAACCAGAATTTGGGCAATATGAACTCTCGCAGGTGGCCCACACCCTGGAGGCCGAATTAAAACGAGTACCCGGGAGCCGCAATGTTTATACCATCGGTGGTCAGGATCAAGTGGTTCGAGTGATATTAGACCCGGAAAAATTGGCGGGCTATCGATTAGCCTTGGATGATCTGCAACGGGCCTTGCAATCTGCCAATACCTCTATCCATGCTGGTGACAGCGTGACCAATAATGTTTCGATCCCAGTTCAAGCGGGTATCTTTCTCTCAGATCCGGAGGAGGTCGCGGATCTTGTCGTGGGAATGCACGAAGGTCGCCCCGTACGGCTGGGCGATGTCGCTCAGGTTTCTTTAGGGGCGGATACTCCGAAGAATTTGGTTTGGATGGAATTTGGACCGACAGAGGAACATCTCGCGGTTGAGGGAAAGTCGGCCCATGACAAGCCAGCCCACGGACGTTTTCCCGCAGTAACGTTGGCTGTGGCCAAGAAATCCGGGGTCAATGCCTCGGCGCTAACCGCTGATGTGATTAAACGTATGGATCAATTGCGGGGCGTCGTTATTCCTGATGGGGTTGAATATACCGTGACCCGCGACTATGGGGCCACGGCAAAAGAAAAGGCCAACAAGCTGATTGGAAAGTTGATTTTTGCCACCTCGTTCGTAGTATTGCTGGTCTTGGTCTCAATGGGCTGGCGCGAGGCGCTTATCGTTGGGGCTGCAGTAACTCTAACCCTGGCACTCACACTCTTTGCCAATTGGGCGTGGGGGTTTACCCTCAATCGCGTATCGCTGTTTGCGCTGATTTTCTCAATTGGTATTCTGGTGGATGACGCCATTGTGGTGGTAGAAAACGTCCATCGCCACATGCATCTTAGCCATAAACCGCTACTTTTGGTTATTCCCGAGGCGGTGGACGAGATCGGTGGCCCGACAATTCTGGCAACCTTTACGGTAATCGCTGCGCTATTGCCGATGGCTTTTGTTACTGGCCTGATGGGGCCTTACATGAGCCCTATCCCGATTAACGCCAGTACCGGTATGTTGATCTCCTTGGTGATTGCCTTCGTGGTAACGCCCTGGCTCTGTCACAAGGGACTAAAAGGGGTTCACGCCAAGCTAAGTGCGGCGGATCATGCGGGGCATGGTCACGAGGGTGGAGAAGAGGTTTCGGCGCGATTGTTGGCATTTTTCCGTCGGTTTTACAATCCATTTGTCACCCATTCTCGGGCAACACTGAATCGGTTGTTGCTTGGGGTCGCGATGTTGGCGTTGGTTGCGGGTTCCATGGCCCTGGTGGCGGGGAAACTGGTTATTCTCAAGATGCTTCCTTTTGATAATAAGTCCGAATTCCAGGTCGTCGTGGATATGCCAGAAGGGACCCCACTGCAACAAACCGATCGGGTAATGGATGCCTTGGGTGCCTATCTTGCTACCGTACCGGAGGTTACCCACTATCAGGCATATTCGGGGAATGGTTCGCCGGTTGGTTTCAACGGTTTGGTACGGCAATATTATTTGCGGAATCAGCCTTATCTGGGAGATATTCAGGTAAACCTGGTAGACAAACACCATCGGAGTCGTAAGAGCCACGAAATCGCCCGATCGGTGCGTGAACCACTCCAGGAGATCGGACGACGCTATCAGGCCACCGTGAAAGTAGTCGAGGTGCCACCCGGGCCGCCAGTACAATCGCCACTGGTGGCCGAGGTTTATGGTCCTGACTATGCGAGCCAATTACGAGTAGCCGGGCAGATCCGAAAAGTCTTTGACGCCACTCCCGATATTGTCGATGTCGATGTTAGTAGCGAACATGATGCAACCCGTCTCCTGGTACAGGTAGATCGGCAACGCGCAGCTCAATTAGGGGTGCCCGCTCAAGCAGTAACGGATACGGTAACGGGATTGCTCTCTGGGTTGGATGCCTCGTTTATGCATACTGTCAAGGCGAAGTTTCCTATTCCGATCCGTCTGGAGCTGTCCGATGCGGATAAAGGAGATCCTGATCGCTTTCTGTCGGTAAAGACTCACAATCAGAATGGCGGTCTGGTGGCTCTCTCGGAGTTTACCAAGAATCGACGTGATGTCTGGGAAAAGTCGATCTACCATAAAGATCTGGTGCGCGTGGTTTACGTCACTGGCGATATGGCAGGAAAATTGGATAGTCCCCTCTACGGTATGGCGGATCTCCATCAACGGCTGTCAGAATTGAGCGTAGAGGACAAATTGCCAGTGCATCAGCAATTCATCAGCCAACCAGAGTACTACCATGATTATACGATTAAATGGGATGGTGAATGGCAGGTAACCTATGAGACTTTCCGAGATATGGGCATCGCCTATTCGGTAGGATTGCTCATGATCTATCTGCTGGTGGTGGGACAATTTCGTTCCTACGTGACCCCATTGGTAATTATGGCGCCGATTCCACTCACCATTATTGGCGTCATGCCGGGTCACGCCTTGATGGCCGCCCAATTTACCGCAACCTCCATGATCGGCATGATTGCCCTAGCGGGGATTATCGTGCGTAATTCAATCCTGTTGGTGGATTTTATCAATCATGAGGTTGCACGCGGGATTCCGTTGGCGGAGGCGGTAGTCTTGGCGGGGGCTGTTCGGGCTAAACCAATTGCTTTAACCGGTCTCGCAGCGATGTTGGGCGCCTTATTTATCCTGGATGACCCGATCTTCGGTGGTCTGGCCATCTCACTAATCTTCGGTATCTTTATCTCTACTTTGTTGACCTTGTGGGTGATTCCCATCCTCTATTTCACGGTCAAACGCAAGCAGATGGCCTGAGGGGGAAGGTTGATAAAGAAAAGCCACAGAGATTATTGCCAGGCCAGGTGAGGTAGGATACGCATTGCGTACCCTACTCGGTTAACCAAAAGAACCAAGTTGCCATCTACGATTAAGTCGTCATTCCAGGCAAGGCTTGCCGAAATGATGATCTAATGGGTGAGAGGTGGCAATTTGGGTTACCCTATTTAGGACTATTTCTAGATGTCCGAATTCAGCGAATCTCCTCTTGACCAGGCAACGATGCTTTGTGAGAGTATCACCAGATTCAACCACGCTGTGCAATTACGTAATGAAATGCACATGCGGATTGGCAAACGCATTACATTTATTATTCGGGTGGGAATGTTTAGTATGGCGGTTGTGGCCGTGGCCTTCCTGCTGTTGGTCTTGGTTCTTTCTTCCAAAATACATATTATGGTAAATGCCATGGACATCATGAATGGTCACTTCACTTCCATGGCAGACAATATGAATAAGATGAACACGGTGATTCAAGATATGGATGGCAATGTCGGGACAATGCCCACTATTGTCTCGGAGATTCAACGGATGAATGTCGCAATGCAAACCCTCCATCAGAGTGTAGCCACCATCTCTGGTAACCTTGCAGCCATGACGGGAAATGTTGGGCGGATGGGTGGCAACGTAGCGCGGATGACCAGTGATTTCCAAAGGATGGATAGTTCGGTCTCTGGTATTGGTTATGATGTCAATACCATGTCGCAGCCCATGAAGGTATTTGACTCTTTCCGTTCCATGATGCCGATGTCTTGGTAACTGCTCAGAATATCTTCCCGAGAATTTCTCTTATGACTACGCCCCAGGATCCAACGCAATTCATCTACGATTCGATGCTGCGCTTTGAGCAGGAGATGATCACTTACAGCGAGGCGGGACGCCACATTGCCAAGCGTACTATTAGGATTGTACGTTCCGTCATTATTTTGTTAACTATCATCGCAGTAATTATCTTTGTCCTCATCGGCAATCTTACCAACAGTATGGTGTACGCTATTGGTAATATGGTCTACATGTACGAGCGTTTTGGCACTATGTCTGGGGATATGAAAAATATTACCAAGGCGGTTACCAGTATCAGCAATAATGTCGGAGGGCTCCCCGCCATTGCCAAAGAAATGGTTGCCATGGATCAGGCTGTTGTCGGAATGGCGGGGGATGTAACTGCGATAAAGACCAACATCACTCGCATGGATGATACGGTCTTAACATTAGGGATGAACGTCCAGGAGATGGCCTCTCGTTTCGAGAGTCTGAATCACTCGGTGTATGTAATGCGTTACAACGTCAATCGCATGAGTTCCCCGTTAATGGGGCCACGTCTTCCTTGAGGAAACAAAGTCATCGCCGAGGGTAAATTGACGTAGGTTGGGTTAATGTAGTCAACCCAACCTACGTAGGTTCAAGGAATCGGGGCATTCCTGCATCCAAGGCGGTTGCTATTTCAACCGTGTTTGGTATCTGTGGTTCCGTGTGTGAACAGGGTATCCAAGATCAGCAACCCTGCGCCAATGGTGATGGCGGAATCGGCGACGTTGAAGGCAGGAAAATACCAATCGTGCCAATGGAGTTGGATGAAGTCGATAACATAGCCGAATTGGATGCGGTCCCACAGATTACCCAAGGCTCCCCCCAGAATGAGGGTGATACCCAGGGCCTCCGAGATCGCACCTGGGTGCAAACGGCGCAACCAAGCCACCAGTCCAACACTGACAATCAGTGCCAACCCACTGAAAAACCAACGCTGCCAGCCCCCGGCTTCCGCCAATAAGCTAAAAGCCGCACCAGGGTTGTGGGCAAGGGTAAGATTGAACACCGGCAACAGTTCTACCGTGTGGTGGAGGGGCAGCGCTGCCTCCACTGTGGCCTTGCTGACCTGATCGAATAGGACAATTGCCGCCGATCCCCATAACCAGTGTAGAGAGGTGGCATTGTCTGTCTTTCTTCTTCCCATTCCTTTGATTTTCTGGTTCGTACCAGCGTCTTCCTTTGCCATCGTTGCCCCTTTAGGCATGATGACGCTCCTCACCTGGTCCTTCGATATTGGTTACACAACGCCCGCATAGGGTGGGATGGGTTGCATGGGTACCGACATCGGCACGGTGGTGCCAGCAGCGTTCGCATTTGGGATGGGACGATGGGGTTACCCGTAGCCATAATCCGCCACCCGCCTCTAGCGCATCCGCAGGCCGCTGCGCCGCCGGGACAAGTGTTGCCGCAGAGGTAATAAAGACAAAGCGCAACTCATCTCCCAATTGGCGCAGGGTCATCCACAATTCCTCCTCACACCATAAAGTCACCTCGGCATCTAACGAGGAACCAATCGTTCCGATGGTCCGTAATCCCTCTAGCGCCTTAACCACGGCCTCGCGTACCGTGAAAACTTGTTCCCAGCTGGTATGGTCTAATTCCGCATTGGTGGGGTCGCCAAAAAATACCGGTCGCGCATACCAAGTGGTCAAGAACACCGAATCGGGGCGATCCCCCGGGAGATAGTTCCAGATCTCATCTGCGGTAAAGGAAAGGATCGGCGCGAGCCAACGTGCGAGGGCCTCAAGAATATGGTAGGCCGCACTTTGCGCGGAACGGCGCGGACGACTCATTGCCGCCATGGTGTATTGGCGATCTTTGATGATATCCAGGTACAAAGCGCCCAGATCCACGGCACAGAAATTGTGAACCTTCTGGTAGATCAAATGGAATTGATAAGAGTCATAGGCAATGCGGACCTCGTCTTGGAGTTGGAAGGCGCGGTCTAGGATCCAACGGTCCAGGGACAGCATCTCTCCGAGGGGCAATAGGTCGCGGCGCGGGTCAAAATCATTGAGATTGGCCAGGAGGAAGCGAGCGGTGTTACGTATCCTCCGGTAGGAATCGGCCATACGCTTGAGCACTTCGTTAGAAATAGTCATCTCGCCGCGATAATCGGTAGATGCTACCCACAGCCGCAGGATATCGGCCCCCAAGCTCCCGACCACCGTTTGGGGGTCAACAACATTGCCTAGCGATTTGGCCATCTTGCGGCCTTGCTCATCGACGGTGAAACCGTGGGTGAGCACCCCACGGTAGGGCGCGGCCCCCTCGCGCATCGCAACCCCAGTGAGTAGGCTCGACTGGAACCAGCCACGGTGTTGGTCTGAACCCTCTAAGTAGAGGTCGGCGGGCACGGTAAGCCCCGCACGACGCCCCAGGACAGCGGCATGGGTGACGCCAGAGTCGAACCATACATCCAGGGTATCGTGGAGTTTGTGGTAGTCCTCGGCCTCCGCCCCTAACAGCTCGGCTGGGTTCAGTTCGAACCAGGCATCGACCCCTTCTTTCTCGATTCGTAGTGCGACGGCCTCAATCAGTTCCTGAGTACGCGGGTGCAATGCCCCCGTGGACTTGTGGACGAATAAGGCAAGCGGCACACCCCAAGTACGTTGCCGCGAGATGCACCAATCGGGGCGATTTTCGATCATGCCTACGATGCGTGCCTCGCCCCAATCCGGGTGCCAACTCACCTGACGAATCGCTTCCAGCGCCTGGAGACGCAACCCGCCTTGCTCCATTCCAATAAACCACTGGGGGGTGGCACGGAATATGATTGGGGTCTTGTGACGCCAGCAATGGGGATAGGAATGGCGGATGGTCTCGTTGTGAAGCAGCATCCCACGCGTACGAAGTACCTCTAGGACGTGGGCATTGGCCTCGAAGACCGGTTCGCCAGCGAAGATTTCGGTATCCGGCAGGAAGCGCCCATGCCCTCCAACCGGGTTGTACACCGGCAGGTTGTAGCGCAGCCCCACCGCATAGTCCTCCTGGCCGTGACCGGGGGCGGTGTGAACTGCACCGGTACCGGCGTCAACGGTAACGTGTTCCCCGAGGATGACGGGGACCTCGCGGGCGTAGAAGGGGTGATGCAGGAGCAGTCCTTCGAGGCTAGCCCCCTTGACGTGGGCCAAGACCGTGTATTGCTCCCGTTCCCGACCGTAGCGCGCCATGACCTGCTCAAGCAACGCCTCCGCGATGACCAGACGCTCCGAGTGGTCCTTCCCTTGGCCATGATGGGAGTGGCTCGTGACGCGTACCACCACGTAATCCAGTTCGGGATGCAACGCTACGGCCTGGTTGGCGGGTAGAGTCCAGGGAGTGGTGGTCCAGATCACGATGGAGAGCGGGTCATCACCCCGGACCTTGGCCGCCGCTGAGAAACGGTTCGAGAAGGCCGATTCGTTCACCACCGGAAAACGCACATCGATGGCTGGTGAGGTGCGGTCCTGATATTCCACCTCAGCCTCGGCCAAGGACGAGCGACAGTCAGCACACCAATGGACGGGTTTGAAACCAGCGTAGACATAGCCTGCGGCAATAATCCGTCCCAGCGAGCGCAGAATATCGGCCTCAGCCCGGAAATCCATGGTTAGATACGGTGCTAACCAGTCCCCGAGCACCCCGAGGCGTTGGAAGTCGCGTGACTGCGTCGCGACCTGTTTCGCCGCATAGGTCCGGCAGGCGTCGCGGAACTGGCGAGCGGTTACCTTGCCTCCTGGTTTACCTACTTCTTTCTCCACCTGCAACTCGATAGGAAGGCCGTGGCAATCCCACCCTGGAACATAGGGTGAATCGTAGCCAGACAGGGTCTTGGCCTTGACGATGATATCCTTAAGGATTTTGTTGACCGCATGACCCAGGTGGATACTACCGTTGGCGTAAGGAGGGCCATCGTGGAGGATAAACTTGGGTCTTCCCTCCCCCATTGTACGCATCCGCCGATAGAGGTTGATGGCCCCCCAGTGGTGCAACCTCTCGGGTTCACGCTGGGCGAGGTTGGCCTTCATGGGAAAATCAGTCCGGGGGAGGTTTAAGGTGTGCTTGTAATCAGCCATGGGAGAGAAAAATATCCATTGTTTGAGGTGGCAATCAAGTGAGTACGGGGGCTTTTCCACCCATAGTATTGGGGATGGTATTTATTCCCTGGCGGGATGAGAGTCCTACCAGTTAAGGGGCATCGGGAGTGGGACGCCGTTCTCCGAAACTTACCCATCCATCACGATGACAAATGGTGTTTGGTTCCTGCTTCATCGAGGCTGCCCAGGGAATGGCTTGGTTTTCGCCAGTAAGACTCCCCTTAGCGGGGAGTCTTACGCGGATTGCGCCGCAGCCGACAACTCCCCCAGGTCTCACGACCTCTCCACAGGCTTAAGATTCCGTGGAACTCACGGTACGTTGATATTGTTGACTATCCAGTTTGGTTTAGCAAACGAGCCGAGGTGGGTAAAAACATCCCGTGGTCCTATGTCAAGGGGGGTATTTGTGAGTGTATGTCCATAAAAGAGCACATACCTGACACCAGTCGACTACCCCCAATCCGGTTGCGTAATGTAATGGAGCAGGGAACGCGAGGGCAATTCTAAAGCCGCTGTTGTTGAGGTTCAGCCTGCCCGCCGGCCTTTGACATTTCTGTAAAAATGTCGGTCTTTCCCGGCTGTCAACCCGTAAGGGTAACTTGGCTTACGCCAGTTAAAGTCTCCTCGCCCAGAGCAGGAAGGTCGTTCAGACTAAGGATTGGGTCTTGTCCCGTCTCGACCGTCATTCCTTTCGTCGTCAGAGCCTGGGACTGGAGAAGCATCCCTGGGTGACTCGCTTTCGCTGCACTTCTTGTCAGCTGCCTTTCGGCGGGCTGGTTGAATCTCAAACTTCTCAGTCAGCGGAATGGATTCCGCTAGGTTGAAAAGTTAGGCGGCGACTCAACGAGACGATGAGCACCAGACGTGGGGAGGCTATAACACATCGGGGCATACTACGCTGGAGCACTCACCGTTCTCCGAAACTTACCCATCTATCACGATGACAAATGGTGTTCGGTTCCTGCTTCATCGAGGCTGCCCAGGGAATGGCTTAGTTTTCGCCAGTAAGACTCCCCTTAGAGGATGTCCGGCACAAATTTGTGTTATTTATGTTTTTATGATTTTCCTAAATATAATCAATGCACAACCTAAATGAACCATCGCCAAGTAATTTCTTGCTTTACAGATGTAACGGGTACGAATCGCCCGAAAACCTTTCACCCAGGCAATTGTTCGCTCGACCACCCAGCGTCGGGCGGTACGCGCTTTCTTTCCTTTCCCGATTTTCTTTTCACCAATGCGGCGAATGTGTGGAACATAATCATTTTCCCTCACTTCTTTTTCGACGCGAGGGTAGTCGTACCCTTTATCTAAGCACATATTTTGGGGACGTTCTGGCGTCGGTTTAGGGCGCGGGAGAATATCGGTTTCCAACGTTAAGGAGACTAAACGGCTATCGTGGACATTGGCTCCAACAACAACTACTCCCAAAGGTATTCCATCTTGATCCACATGCAAATGGAATTTACTTCCGCTACGTCCTCGGTCGGTCGGATTATGTCCTAATCCTTCTTCCGCCAAACATACTATCTGCCCCCGTACGGGCGCTTGTACCAATGAACCATCCATAGACTGCCATTCCCACCTAACGTCTTTAAGTTCTTGATACTCTTCAGAACTTAAACGAAGAATTTCACGAAAAACGCCAGCGACCTCCCATTGTTGAAAGTGCTCATGAACCGTACTCTTTGAGCCATAGATTAGTTGTGTCAAAGGTTTTTGCGGCATAGCCGCGATTTAAATCCCAAGGCCACATGGAACAACCAAGAATATCTTGACAAAAACCATAAACGAACTGGTCTGCTCCCGTTATGAACACTCAAGAACTGTAGACTGAAACAACCGCCATCACCCAAGAAATTGTGTAATTGGAAAACAGCGCGGAACAGGCCATTGTTTCAATACTATTGAACCTCTTGATCGCGTGGTGGAAGACTATGCGTCTTTGGAAAAAGAAATCCAGGAACTCCGCAACGAGACTAACCGATTGAAGGGCGAGCAGGGTAAGCCTGACATTAAGGCTAGTAAGAAAGAAGACATGGACATTTCCTCAGAAACAGAACACAAAGAAGCTGAGGCAAAGGCCAATAGTGATATAGTGGCGACGGTTCGTTAGACCCCGATGGTAAGAAGAAACGCTAGCACGAGTCGGAACTCAAGAATTTAACTCGTGACTGATGATATTTTTATTGCTATTTCTCAGACACAGGATTGTGGTTGAGTCAACGCAGAAATGTTCAACACGAGGCACTATTAGAAATAAAGGTAACCGTAACCGTGAACGTGAAAGATGAAATCTGGATGGGTCGGGCGTTGGAGTTAGCGCGTCAGGCGGGTGCAGAGGGTGAAGTCCCGGTGGGGGCGATATTGGTTCGCGACGGTATGATTCTGGGGGAGGGGTGGAATCGCCCGATTACGCTATGCGATCCCACTGCCCATGCCGAGATTCTAGCGCTACGTGCAGCTGCTCAATCGGTAGGTAATTATCGTCTCCCAGGCGTTACGATCTATTCCACCCTGGAGCCCTGTCCAATGTGTGCTGGTGCGATGGTCCACGCCCGTCTGGCACGTTTGGTTTTTGGTACCCACGACCTGCGTAGTGGTGCCGTTGTCAGTCAATTCGACCTGCTCCAGTCCGCTACGCTTAATCACCGTGTAGCTTGGGAGGTTGGGGTTTTGCAGGAAGAGTGTGCGACTCTACTTCGGGAGTTTTTTCGTAGTCGGCGTTGAATTTCCGGTTTCCCGACCTTATCGGAAATCTCGCGGCCTCTGATGGGGTCGCACGGTTTTTGATAACATTTAGTGACCGCGATATCACGAAAGCAAATGGTCCAAGCGGTAGCCCTCACGCTCCAGAATCTCACGTAGCTGCTTAAGTGCTTCTATCTGAACCTGGCGGACCCGTTCACGGGTGAGGCCAAGCTGGCTCCCTACTTCATCCAAAGTGAAAGCATCGTAGCCGTTCAAACCAAAGCGACGCTCTACTACATTGCGCTGTTTTTCATTGAGCTGTTCCAGCCAATGCTCTATGTTAATAGATATATCGTTATTCTGGAGTAGATCGAAGGGATCGACGAGGTTGTCGTCTGGAATAATATCGATCAGATCTCGGTCGGAATCCTCCCGGCCATGGTCTATTGTAGTGGCTCCGCTCAGATTGAGTATTCGTTTAACCTCCTCGATAGATTTGTCTAGGGCATTGGCTACTTCCTCGGTGGTGGGTTCATGGTCTAGGTGTTGGGCCAATTTCCCCGAGGCCCGTAAACAAGAGTTGATCTCTTTGATCACGTGGATGGGTAGTCGAATCGTTCGGCCCTGATTCATAATGGCCCGCTCAATATTCTGGCGAATCCACCATACCGCATAGGTAGAGAAACGGAAACCGCGCTCCGGGTCGAACTTCTTTACTGCATGAATAAGGCCGAGATTGCCCTCTTCAATAAGGTCGAGTAGGGCCAGGCCACGATTCATATAATGCCGTGCGACTCTCACTACTAAACGCAGATTACTTTCGATCATATGCGTCCGCGCCTGAACATCACCTTGTTGGGCGCGGCGGGCGTAATATACCTCTTCTTCAGCGGTGAGCAACGGAGAATCACCGATCCTGCTCAGGTAGAGCTGCGTAACATCCAACTCGGTATCCTGCAAATGAGGATTGAGGATACCCTCTCGATAGAGTTTTGAGTTTTCTACGGCATTGTGTTGCTCATCATCTCCACAAGGTTCTAGGCTGTTCTCTTTAATTTCAGCCCCAACCAAAATATCCATCTCTATTTTGGTCTCGTCTCCCGAGTCTTTGTGTTCACCAAATCTACCACGTTGACGACTCATAAAATTCCCTCCCTGTTTGTTATTGAGAAATCACCCGTTCCCCTTCTGTTTAAGAGAGGGGAGTGAGCCGGTTACGTTATTGCATGGCTGAGATAACTATCGCTGAGGAAGGTAGGGTAGCGGGTCTACTGATTTGCTATTGCGCCGGATTTCAAAATGGAGCACTACATGGCGGCGTTGATCTCTACCCATGTCTGCGATCTGTTGACCGCGTGTTACCCGATCTCCTTCCTTTACTAAAAGCTGCCGATTGTGGGCATAGGCACTTAGATAGGTATTATTGTGTTTGAGAATGATCAAAGGGCCATATCCAATAATCCCGGTACCGCTGTAGACAACTTTACCCTCTGCCGCAGCATAGACCGGGTCGCCTTCACGGCCATCGATATCGATCCCCTGATTGTTTGACGAAAAATCGTTGAGAATTTTTCCACGGGACGGCCACTGCCAAGATATCCTTTCTGCAAATCGCTCTTCCATGATATCTACAGCCCCCACTGTTTTTGTATTCTCTGGAGTTTTTGAATCCTCTGGTAGAGCGAGACCTTTTCTTTCTATTGGTTTGGCGCTTTCCGGGGCGGTTTCTTTTGGTTTGATCGGAGAGGTGGAGCGTACCTCGCCACGTGTCTCGGGAGATTTTCCGGTAGTGGGCGGAGGGGTCAAGCGGAGACGTTGACCAGGACGGATGGTATAGGGAGGGGCAAGGTCGTTCCAGCGTGCGATATTGCGATAACTCTCTCCATGTTGAAGAGCAATGACAGAAAGGGCATCACCGGGTTTGACGACATATACGAGCCCCGCAGCCTCCTCGGGAGAAAGCTCAGGCAATAGGGGAGGGGAGGGCTCAGTGCTACAAGCGGATATAACACACAGCCCCACCAGTATTGGAAGGCGTCTCCATTTCCTGCGAGTATTTCCGTCCAACGGTATGTCGTTCATTACAGACCTTCGAGCCAACCTGCTACGCGGTCAATGACCGTGTGGCGCGTTAAATCTACATGGATAGGCGTAACTGAAACATAGCGGTTGCGGATGGCGTGGAAATCAGTACCCGGACCCGCGTCTTGCTCTGGTCCGGCAGGTCCTACCCAATAGATAGTGCGGCCACGGGGGTCCGTAGCACGAATTACCGGTTCAGCCTTATGGCGGTGACCTAAACGTGTAGCCTTAAAACCGGCCAGTTCTCCCCACGGCAGATCGGGGACGTTGACATTGAGGATGGTATCGGCCGGAAGCGGTTCTTTTTGGATACGCATTACCAGGACGCGCGCGACCGCTGCCGCAGTTTCATAATGCTCGTCCTTGAGATTGGCGAGCGAAATAGCAATAGCTGGCAATCCTAGGAAACGTCCCTCCATGGCCGCTGCGACGGTACCAGAATAGATTACGTCATCACCCAGGTTAGCACCGGTATTGATCCCGGATACCACCATGTTTGGCTCTTCCTCTAATAGCCCGGTAATGGCCAAATGGACGCAATCTGTGGGAGTACCATCCACGCGATAGAAGCCGTTGTCCGTACGCACTGCCCGGATGGGCGTGTCCAGGGTCAGCGAATTACTGGCCCCGCTGCGATCTCGTTCGGGGGCAACGACGACGATCTCGGCAATCTCACCCATACTTTGGGCCAAACAACGTAAGCCGGGCGCTTGATAACCATCATCATTACTGAGAAGAATCCTCATGGCAATACTCCATCCGCTTAAGGTGGTCGTTATCAATCACAGAATAGAGATTGTGAGAGCATTCCTTGCTTTCAAGATATTTAATGAGTCAATTACCGGGATGGCTTAGTTAGTGATTACACATCCCTGTGTCTTGCATTCCGATAATCTCTGCCAGAATGACAACTTAATAGGTTATAGGTAGCAACTTAAGTCAAGACTACAGATCTCAACGATTCTAAAGAACAACGCAACCCACTCCCAGATTTACAAACGACCAACGCCAGACTGTGAAAGCTACCGAAACTCTGTTCTTTCACAGTGAGGCGTAGCGTTGATAGAAATTAGAAACGTTCAGGGTGTACCACCACCTTGGTTTTTGCCTTGAGATCTGCGACCAATGCGGTGAAATTCTGTTCACCTGCGGCGCGTGATAACTGGTGGCGCGCTTCGTCGCGGTCGGTTGCAGTTGTTGTGCTTGGGTCTCCCTCTTTGACCCCGGTAATCTGTATTACCGCAAATTCACCCCCAGATAAGACGAGACCACCATAACTCGGCTTGCCCTCGGAGGGTCGAGGCAAACGGAAGGCCTCAGCTACTAATTCTGCAGAAACGCCGGGGGCTTGGCGTCCCAACCCATGGGAATGTTGCCAGGTAAGTTTGGTCTGCTCTGCTAGTGCAGCGACATCTTTTCCGTCACGCAGGTCCTTGAGGAGGGACTCTCCCATGGTCTTTGCTTGGGCCTGAGCACGTTCTTTGCGTATTGCTGTTGTGACGATTTCACGAACCTCATCCAAATTCTGGCGGCGGGTGGTCTGGTGGTCCGTCACTCGCAACACCACCAAACGGTTTCCGGAAAGCTCGATGGGGTCGCTGTTGTTGTTCTTGTTCATGACATCGTCGCCGAAGGCTGCTGTCGTAACCTTGGGATCGGTCGCAATCCCGCTACCACCACTCCTGGGGAAGGGGCCAACTGTCTGGATGGTGAGGCCCAACTGGGTCGCACTTGGCTCTAGGCTGTCGGGATGCTCATAGGCAAGGTTGGCCAAGGTCTCGGAACGTTCGAAGAACTGCTTTTCCCCCTGGATACGACGATACTCTTGCAATACAGTGGGTTGCGCCTCGGTAAAGGTCTGCTCGTGGGCAAGTTCAACACCCGTGAGTTTGATGAGGTGGAAGCCAAAAGTGCTCCGGATCGGTTCGCTGACCTCACCTTCCTTCATGGCAAAGACTGCGTCTTCAAATGGCTTGACCATGGCGCCACGCCCGAAGAAACCTAAATCACCCCCCTGCGAAGCTGACCCTGGGTCTTGAGAGTGGGTGCGGGCAAGCTCCTCGAAGGGCACAGTACCAGCCACTATCTGTTGTCGCAGGTCGGTTATCTTCGCCTGGGCTGCGGTTATCGTTGCGGCGTCTGCCTTTTCGTCCACTGTCACCAGGATATGACTAGCCCGTCGCCGTTCCTCCCGCTGGTAGTTGGCGCGGGTTTCCTCATAGAGAGCTTGGAGAGCGGCATCGGTTGCCTCAATGCGAGAGGCTAATGCCTCTGCAGACAATTCTAGGTAGGCGATGGTCACCTGCTCGGGTACCAGATACAAATCAGGGTGCTCATCGTAGTAGCGTCGTTGATCATCCTCGGAGACGGTTACCCCCTCCAAAAAACGGGCAACCGGCACGGTCAGAGAGGAGATATCACGAGTTTGCCCCTTGAGACGGAGGTGATCATCCACTTGAGAGGGGGTAACAAAGGCCGCGTCGACCAGGCCAGTGTAGAGCTGACGGATGAGCAAGGTGGCGCGCGTCCGCTGCTCAAAGGTAGCGGGCGTCATTCCTTGGTTGCGTAGCACCTGCTCGTAACGATCCTTAGAGAACCGACCACCGACCTGAAAGGCATCAATGGCATTGAGCTCGGCAGCGAGTAGGGAATCGCCGATCCGCATCCCCGTATTGCGGGCCATGTTGGTTAGGACTATGCGATCGACCAGGTCAGTGACTACCTGTTGTTTGACCCGTTCTTCGGTAAATCCGGACTGCTCAAACGCATTTCCCAGCATGGAACGGAGACGGTCGCGTTGCTGCTGGTATGCGAATTGGAAATCACGTAGGCCAATCTCGGTGTCACCTACACTGAGGACAGGCACGTTGGGATTGGGGGTGAAGAAACTCTGAATTCCCCAAACGGCGAACACCAGAATGATGAGGCCGATGATAATCCAGGCAATCCAGCCCTGGGCGCGTTCACGGATGGATGTGAGCATGGTGGTTGTATTAAGAACGGATGGGGGACAAGCGATACCAAGATCGTCGTCGCGTCGGACGCCCAATGGGCAACACTCTCCCTGAATCCTTCCGACAAAACGATGACGACTGGCAACAAAAAGGGCGCCCCCCTTATCGAGATGCGCCCTTTCTCAAGGCAACCAGCTAACCATTCCTTTCCTAATCTCTCTTGGTCGAAGAGGACAACAATTAAGAAGAAAATTGGTTAACGGCTGCCATCTCTAAAGATGGCGGAGTGGACGGGACTCGAACCCGCGACCCCCGACGTGACAGGCCGGTATTCTAACCAACTGAACTACCACTCCGTTTAAACCATAAAATCGCTAAATCGCTGATGGGTGCTGAGGGGTTCGAACCCCCGACATTCGCCTTGTAAGGGCGACGCTCTCCCAGCTGAGCTAAGCACCCTGAAGAGGTTTTATTTTAACCTCTCCTTAAGCGTTTTACCAGGCTTGAAGCCAACTGTTTTGCTGGCCTGGATCTCTAGTACTTCTCCGGTACGCGGGTTACGTCCAGAACGGCCCGCACGCTCACGAACTGCAAAAGTCCCAAACCCAATCAGGGTAACACTATCCCCTTCCTGCAAGGACTCGGCTACTGCCTCCACGAGAGCATCTACCGCTCGCCCCGCCGATGCCTTGGAAATATCTGCCTTCTCGGCAACCTTATCGATTAATTCTGACTTATTCACTTTCGTCCCCTTCGGTACCACTGCGACCCGGTTTCCATCAACCGGTCTCATCTTTGGTTTGTTATGGGCTTGGGTTGTAACGCAGGTCTTATACCAACTACCGAAAACCTGTGTCAAGAACGGGATTCTAGCTTCTTCATCTTGATCTCAGCACCCGTCCTGATTAGCCCGCAGCTAGAGCCGATCATTGGCACTCTGAGCAGGACTCAAAATACCTATTGAGGCCAGTAAAATCAATGGGGACGGAGGATGCCCGACTCCTGAATCGAGGTCTTTTCCACACCACTCGCCACTATCGTGTCTTCTTCGACGCGGCGCGGCTCCGGGATCCGTTCCAAGGCGACCTGCAACACCTCATCGATCCAGCGTACCGGTCGAATATCCAGGTTTTGTTTGATGTTTGCCGGAATGTCTGTTAGATCACGCTGGTTTTCATCAGGGATAAGTACGATCTCGATCCCTCCCCTGTGGGCGGCCAGCAGCTTCTCTTTGAGGCCTCCGATGGGTAACACCCGACCACGTAGCGTAATTTCTCCAGTCATCGCCACATTGGCATGTACTGGGATGGAGGTCAAGGCCGATACCAGGGCAGTACACATCCCCACACCAGCACTGGGTCCATCTTTCGGAGTCGCTCCCTCCGGGACATGCACGTGAAAGTCGTGCTTTTGATAAAACTCTGGGTCTAATCCAAGGCTTACCGAGCGACTACGAACCACACTGACTGCGGCTTGGACTGACTCCTGCATCACATCGCCAATCTGACCGGTGATAGTGAGTTGGCCCTTACCCGGAACCACTGCCGTCTCGATGGTGAGCAGCTCGCCGCCGACCTCGGTCCACGCCAAGCCAGTGACCTGCCCCACCTGGTTGTGTTCCTCGGCACGACCGTAGCGAAACCGTTTGACCTCCAGGTACTTCTCCAGATTACGTGGGCTGACCAAGGTTTTTTTGTCTTGGTCGTGCAACACATGATCCTTGACCACCTTGCGGCAGATCTTGGAAATTTCGCGCTCCAAATTTCGTACCCCGGCCTCGCGGGTATAGTAACGCACGATGTCCCGCAACGCTCCCTCACCAATGACGAGTTCCTTAACCTTTACCCCGTTTGCCTTTACCTGTTTGGGTATTAGATAACGTTGGGCAATATGGATTTTCTCGTCTTCGGTATAGCCAGGCAACCGGATGACCTCCATGCGGTCCAACAGGGGAGGGGGGATGTTGAGGGTATTGGCGGTGGCGACGAACATCACATCGGAGAGATCGTAGTCCACCTCCAGGTAATGATCGTTGAAGGTATGGTTTTGTTCCGGGTCGAGCACCTCAAGCAGGGCGGAGGATGGATCACCGCGGAAATCCATGGCCATTTTATCAACCTCATCCAGGAGGAATAACGGGTTGCGGGTTCCGACCTTGGACAATTTCTGGATGATCTTGCCTGGCATCGAGCCGATGTAGGTACGGCGATGACCGCGGATCTCGGCCTCGTCGCGAACCCCTCCTAGGGACATTCGTACGAATTGGCGGTTGGTGGCGCGAGCGATGGACTGGCCAAGCGAGGTTTTGCCCACCCCCGGCGGACCCACTAGACACAAGACCGGACCCTTGAGCTTACGGACTCGCTGCTGGACGGCGAGGTATTCGAGAATGCGTTCCTTTACCTTTTCCAAGCCGTAGTGATCCGCTTCTAGGATTTTTTCTGCTGCGGAGAGGTCGTTACTTACCTTGGTGCGCTTCTTCCACGGTACATTTACCAGGCAATCGATGTAGTTACGCACCACCGTTGCCTCGGCGGACATCGGTGCCATCATCTTGAGTTTGGCGAGTTCCGCAAGCGCCTTGGCCTTGGCCTCCTTGGACATCCCG
>CAUYTY010000089.1 GCA_963575655.1 Gammaproteobacteria bacterium
CACTAGGCCCTTACGGGCTGACAGCCGGGAAAGACCGGCAACTTCTAAAGTTTTTTCTATCCAAAGGGGCGGAGAAAACCGTCTCCTTTCCTCCCCGCCCTAAAAGGCGAGGTTTCTCGGAGACATTGATGAAGAATATTCGCCCGCTCCGCCTTCTTCTCATCCTCGAAACCTACCTGCCCGACATCGGCGGCGCCGAGTTCCACCTCCACTATCTGGCCCAGCAGATGCTGGCTCAAGGCCATGAGGTCGAGATTGTGACCGGACAGACCGAGCTGGGACCGACTCACCAGGATATTTGTCCGGTTCATCGCTATCCGCACGCGGTGGGTCGCCGCGCCTTGCCTTACACCTTGCTTTGGTTGTTCCGATTCCTCCTGTTGTTTCGGCGGTTTGATGTCATCCACGCCCACCATAGCTCGTTTCTTGCTACGGTCGCGGTGATCGCGGGTCGGCTCACCGGACGGCCGGTGGTGGTGTCGCTGCATGGCCTCGGTACTCATGACTCCGCAGTTGGCCGTTGCCCAATCCGACGACTCTATCGTTACCTGTCCCTGCGTGGCGCCACCCGGATCATCGCGACCAGCAAGGAGCTACAGGCGGTTGCTCGACGTTTTGTCCCTGCGGAGCGCATCGTTTTTATTACCAATGGTGTCGATATCACGCGCTTTGCCCCACGATCAGCGCGTTCTTTCGAGCAGATTGGTACCGTGATGCGATTGGTGGCGTTGCGTCGTTTAACTCTGTCACGAGGGGTACATTTCGCAATCCAGGCGCTGGTTGCTGCGGGCGAGCGCCTTGCGTGCACACTACGGATTGTGGGGGATGGACCATTGCGTGCGCAATTGGAAGGCGCGGTGAGAGATCAGGGGTTGGGCGACCGAGTCCATTTTGATGGTTTTCTCTCCCATGATCAGGTGCTGCCGGTACTTGAGGTTTGCGATGTTGCCTTGTTCCTATCGACCGCTGAATCGACCAGCCTGGCGGCGCTCGAATGTATGGCTATGGGATGTGTGGTGGTTTGTAGCAACGCTGGGGCCTTCCCATACTTTATTGAGTCGGGCGTGACTGGTTTTATCGTTGATATCTTCGAGGAGGGGGTTTCCCACTACGATGCGCCGGAAAGATTGGAACCTGCCCAGATCGACCGAATTATCGAGACCCTAGTTAAGATTCAGAACACCCCGCCATCCGAGCTAGCTGCGATTTCCCACCAAGCCCGCCAGATGGTGCGAGAGCGCTTCGATTGGGCGGTGATTGCCGAAAAAACTTTGATCGAGGTTTATCAGCCGTTGCGGAAATCCCCATGAGCGGAAATGGAGCGGCGGAATAACGTGTGGGAATGAAGGCCCGTTTCCCGAAAGGGGAGGGGCTTGGTTTTGGAAGGTTGTTTTCGATCAAATTCTTGAAGAGATCCACCGTTTCCATCAAATCCCTAAAAATTGACTTGAGCATTGATCACTATGTCAGAACCTATCTCTATTGCTTTATCTTCGCGGCTCACCTCGTCAGTGTGCAATGACGATCCGGTTCGAGCATTCTTTGCAGCGGGTGGTATCGGTGTCTTATTGTTCCTAAACGATTTGGTCGTAATTTTGTTAGCGGTGATCATGCCGGAAACATTTGCTTGGGATGATACTAATACCCTGCCCCAATGGCTTCTTGATCGGTCTCTGGTGGCTAGTGTCGTAATATTTTTGTTTCACTGGTTGAGGCATTACCAAATCCGTCAGCCCGTTCGGCGGGAGGTTAGTCAAGTCATCCTGATTGCATTGATGGGCATGGTAATGCAGGCCGGTTTGCGTTGGATGACCCGCTCGGTCACGCCTGATATTTTCTTGCTGGAATTCTGGACGAGTGCCGTGGTGTTGCTGCTGGCAGGGCGGCGGATGTTGCGCAAATTGTTGGAGCGCCAAGGTTTGAGGCAGCAGTCCGTTGTGGTGATTGGAGCCACAGTCCCGGCAACGATAGAGCTTCTCAAGCACCACCTCTCTGCGGATTACGAGGTCGTGGGCAGCCTCGATCCCCAGACCCTGATGAACCTGAGCGAACAGGAGTATTGCCATGAACTCCGCCGACACGGTGGCGCCGAGGGGGCTCTTGTGGTTCTCGATGCTGCGAGCCGTCCGTTAATCGAGCCTTTGCTGCGACAAGACTTGTTGGTTGGTGCGGTCTCTTGGGAGTCCGGGACGGTATGGCCGCGCCTTCGGGCGGTTTTCCGTCTGAGCCATCAAGCCACCCTGCTGATGCCCATTCACCGCCTCACCGATCCGCTTAGCCGGGGAGGCAAACGTTTGATCGACATCCTGGTCGTGACTGCGGCCATGGTGCTGAGTCTGACGGTCCTGGCGCCTGTGCTGATTGGGGTGGTGCTGGCGATAAAGGCGGACGGTGGCCCGCTCCTGTTTCGCCAATCACGGGTAGGGCGTCACGGTCGGGCATTTGAATGTCTGAAGCTCCGTACCATGCGCGTCAATGCCGAGGAAATGCTTCATCGGGAGGTGCTTTGTGACCCGGAAAAGGCTCGAAAATGGCACCAGGAGGCCAAGCTCCGCGATGATCCAAGGGTTACTCCGATTGGTCGTTTTCTGCGTCGTACCAGTCTCGATGAACTCCCCCAGATCATCAATGTCCTGCGTGGCGAGATGAGCCTGGTAGGGCCACGTCCCGTGGTACCGGCGGAGATCCCGCGCTATGGCCAGGATGCCGCTTATTATCTGCGTGTTTGTCCAGGACTCACGGGACTTTGGCAGGTGAGTGGACGCAATAACCTGGATTACCCAACACGGGTTCGGCTGGATGCCAGCTATGTTGGGAATTGGACGCTTAGTCAGGATATTGCGATCCTGTTTCGTACCCTGCCCGCCCTGATCACGGGCCGTGGAGCCTGCTGAAATATTCCGATGACGCCACCGTTGAGGCTTTTGCACGTCGTCGAATCATTTAGCACGGGTACTTTGCAGGCGGTGAGAACCCTGTGTCAGATGCTCAATGGTGCGGCGGTCTGTCACGTTCTGCATGGCTGTCGCGACGAAGGGGACGGTGCTCGTCCTGAGGGTTTTCCCACCACGGTGTCTTTCTTACCCTGGTCGGTCGGTCGTGAGATCTCACCACGCCAGGACTACCAGGCCCTGCAACAGTTGCGGGAGATCGTCCTGCGACTGAATCCCGACCTCATCCATGCCCATTCCAGCAAGGCTGGTGCGTTGGTGCGCCTTGCCTTTCCCACGGGAGGGCGGCGGATCGTCTATTCGCCACATAGCTACGCCTTTCTGCGCCGAGATGTTAGCGGGCTAGTGCGAAATTTCTATTGGCTAGTCGAGTGGCTGCTTGGGCGACTGCCCCACATCACGGTGGCCTGTGGATTGGCTGAATACGGTCTCGCCCATCAAGTCAGTCGTCGGGTGGTCCTGATCCCCAACGTAGTGGATCTCCCCGCCTTTACCCGCAACATTTCTATAGAAAAAGGTGGGCTGTGCATCGGTACCTTGGGGGGTATCCGCCCCCAAAAGAATTTCCCACTGTTTTGTGCCATCGCGGCGGCCTGCGAGGATAGCGGGATGCGGTTCTGCTGGATTGGGGGCGGGACCATCCCGCCTGACCTCACACTACCAAACAATCTCACAGTCACGGGTTGGCTCGATCACGCCTCCGCCCTGAATCGGTTGTCCGCCTGTGATGTCTATCTTCAGACCTCGCAGTGGGAGGGATTGTCGCTAGCCGTGCTGGAGGGTATGGCCCTGGGCCTGCCGATTCTGGCGACCCCGGCCCCCGGCAATGTCGAACTGGTGATCGAGGGCTACAACGGTTACCTATGCGACACCGCCGCTGATTTTGTTACACGCCTCCAGGCACTTGCTGCAGATCGGTCCACAGTGGAATCACTCGGTGCGGCTTCACGTCGTTTGACCGAGCAGAGTTTCACGACTGAGCAGATGGCGCCACGCTGGAACAGCCTCTATCATCACTATTCCCGCTATCAATGTTATGGTTGAGACGAGATAGTTAATCCAAGTTGCCACCTACTTGCCCCCTCCCCAGCCCTCCCCGTAAACGGGGAGGGAG
>CAUYTY010000090.1 GCA_963575655.1 Gammaproteobacteria bacterium
AGTGGCGCGGACCACAAGGCATTCAAAGACGCGCCAGAATCCGGTGTAGCAACAAAAGTGGAACCAAAGGCATCCGCAAATTGAATCTGATAATTCATGGAGGGGGGATAAATAGTGGTTGTCCCTTGATACACTACTTTCAAGTTTGCCCAATTCACTATGGATCCACCCTGAATCCAAACACTACTCGTCACCACGCCTTGCGCGCTCGTTGTCGTCACAAGATTCCCCGTTAATTCAATATCCTTTTCGTAACGAGCATCGGTATTGGTGCTTTGATAACTAGAAGGCCCTGATCCTTGGGTATCACTCACATTCACGCCATAGCCAAGCGTCCACCCTTCCTGCCAAACGGAGGTTGACCATAGTGGCGTGAAATTCCAGGTTACCGTTACGGTATTTTGTGTCGCGCTGTATTGATAAGTAAAAGCATTGTCAATCAGGTTCGTATCGGGAAACAAGGTTCCCCAGGTGCTATTGAGCGTCACCGTTGCAGTCCCTGTTGAAAGGCCTGGCATCAGGCGCGCTGTCAGCAGAATGACATCCGCGGGTGTCGAGCGAAAGACCTTTAAGTTGACCGTACTAATATCGGCCCAACCATCTGGATCATGATACTGGACCACGACCTGATTTTGATAACCGGCATAGAGCACACTGGGGCTAACAAGAATATCAGCAATATTGATGGTCGCAGGCGAGTTAATCCCGCCGACATCGACGGTGCCAATAATAATGTTAGCCGTGTTGCCTACTTTATCCCGCAGGCTCGCGACAAAGTAATGATTCGCGGATGGGAGCGTTTGGCCATTTAACGTCACCACAGCAGGAATGCCTCTAGGTATATATTGATCTGTTGGCACAATGGAATTCGTCAACGATTCATCCAAGAACACCACATCCACACCCGAGCCTTGAATACCGCCAAGAAGATTATCGGTTGGGTTCACCGTCACCACATACGGCGTACTAACCTGAATAGCAGCCGGTGCCGCAATCGTCGCCGTCGGCGCCGTATTGTCAAAGTTGAGCAGCATCGACACGCTCGTCGCATTCCCCACATTATCCGTAACGCGAATCGTGACCGTCACGACACCATCTGCAGACGCCATTAAATCGGTAAATGTTAGGGCGCCACCCGTCGGGCTCATTGAGGTATTGATCGTTGGGCCATCACTAATATTAAAGAAAACACTTGATGCGGCAAGACCGCCATTGAATCCGCTTCCTGCATTGTCCTGAGCATTAAACGTAATCGTCCATCCATTCGCTAATAATTTCTGTGCATACCAGTTTCCAATGCTGTCGGTCGGCGTACTTCCCGGCACATCCCAATAGCCGGCGCCACTATTGAGTGTCGTGACAGCAACAATCAAAATCGATGGTGGCGTTGCATCCGTCCAAATATTAGCCGTCACATTGTCTGTCGAGGTAAAGCCACCTGTGCCGTTTGGAATGTGGCTGATACGGAACGAGTAAAGATCGGTCAAACGCGTCACGCTATCGGCGGTGGTATTCACATTCAGCGAACTGCCGGCATCCAAGATGAATACCCACTGACGGCCACTGGCTGATGAATTCAAGCTGATGACATAGTCACTACTCGGGACAAGGTACGTTGTGTCTCTGCCGTACGCAACCCGCAGGTTAGACCAATTCAACGTCGCACCCGGGCCTGCCCAGTCACCGTTCTTGTTCAAGGATGAAACAAGGTTTGTCGACACATTTAAGTTTCCAATAAATCTTACCGTGTTGTCATAGAAGCGATCTTGAACAGTATACACACCCCAGTCTTGAAGTGCCCCCTGGCAATCGGTCACTTTTACACCATATTGAACAAGTTGATTGCCAGCCAGGCCACTTGAGAAATCCCAATCTGGCACAATGTTCCAAGTCACACGAATGGTGGTCGCATCTATGGATGTCCAACTTGCATTCGCCGTTATCAGATAAACACTATTTTCACCACCACCACCAATGTCATATATCGCTACAGAAATTGTTTGTCCTATTTGGTTTAAGCTAATACCAGATTCAAAGCCTAGTCGGTGATAATTCACACCACGATTTAATTCGACATTGACGGTACTAATATCCGCCCACCCATCATTATCGTGATACAACATCACAATCTGGTTGTTATACCCAGCAAACAGGTTTGGCGTGGCGAGCATATCGGCCGTTGTCGCAAACGGCGCCTGGTTTTGGATTCGGATCACCATCGACTGCGTGCCCACATTCCCCACGTTATCCGTCACACGCACAAGAACATTAATCGTTGTGGTGCCCAGTGAATTCCACCCCATAAACGTCATGCTACCTGTCGCGCCGTCGATTTGAGTATTCGTGCTTATAGCTTCAACTGCGCTCCATTGAACTTGGCCTGCGGCACGTTGAGTGGTCAGTGGCAGATTGTCCAAGGTATTGTAAGTAATGGTCCAGCCAGCACCCAAGGAGCCTGGTGTGTAGTAGTTACCGATGCTGTCGGTCGGACTAAACGGCGCGATATCGGTATAGCCTTGACCTGCATTAAAGGTCGTTACCGCGACAATGCTAACACTTGGCGGCGTATTATCCACAATAAAATTAATCGTTAAACTCGTATCATGACCATTCTTATCTACAACATCAATTTGCATCGTTGTGCTTGGCATGCCGTTCGGCACGACAAACGCTAGTGTTGAATTTAAGGTGTCTGTATCATCCCGAATAATAGGTAACCCCACATCCGGATTACATGTCGCCACGGCAAAGTCAGGATTGACTTCCTGCCAGTGAACATTCAACGTCACCCGTTGACCACCACCAGCGAGCGCATTCGTGTTCAAATACACCACGCCATTTTGGACAT
Organism: Gammaproteobacteria bacterium; assembly: GCA_963575655.1. Classification (NCBI taxonomy): domain Bacteria; kingdom Pseudomonadati; phylum Pseudomonadota; class Gammaproteobacteria; species Gammaproteobacteria bacterium. The sequence continues at coordinate 2,849 of CAUYTY010000090.1, forward strand.
TGGCTGTCGGCCACCAGGCATACGCTGGTCGTTCTACTGTAATCCCGACACTAACGGCGACAGGTGCGGTAGCATCCGTGATCAGGGTTCGTGTTGCGGTCGCCACATTCCCTGCTTGATCCATAATATTAATCGTAATCACCTTCACACCATCCGCAGGGGTAAAGTTCAGCGTGGTCTGTGTCGCGTACGGGATCCATTGATTCACTGTCACCCAGGCGCTGTTCACCACATCACCAAAAATATTCATACTCACAATCGCGCTAAGGTTATCGGTCACGGCCAGCGCTAATGGGATATTCGCCGTGATCTCCGAGGTTGGGGCCCCATTATTCAGAACAATCGAAGTCAGATTGCCTGGAGGAATGTTATCCAACAACAGAATCAACGCATTGGACGTCATCGTTGAATTGCCGGCATTATCGGTCGCGCTCACATTCACCGTGCCCCAGCCATTACTGTTTGAATACAACGCCGTGTATCGGAACTGCCAGAAGCCGTTGTTCATTCCGACATACTGAGCGCTGTTGAGTATCACGCTGCCAGGCTCAACCACTGTTAAGGAAACCGTGGAAATACCTACGGCTTCATTGATGGTCACGCTCAAGGTGACCGGCGTGCCAGCGTTAATGGTCACCACCGTCGGCGAAATACCCGCAACGACTGGCGCTGTAGTGTCTAAGTTTACGGTCAGCGAACGGCTTAACGTGGTTACATTACCAACGCCGTCCATCGCATTAATGGAGACCGTCTTTACCCCATCGCCTGTCGTTAGATTAATGGTAAGAGCACTGGTGTACGGAATCCATTGATTTACCGTCACAAAATTATTGCTCACCACATCACCGCTAATATACACCTGTGTCACTCCGGTGAAGTTATCCGTTAAAGCCAGCGCGATCACGTTCACCGTTGTTGGCGTAAAGGCGTTCCCTTGGTTCAGCGTTACGGCACTCCAGTTGCCTGGACCTTGCGAATCAATCGCCAGGGTGGTGGTAATCGTCTGCTGTCCTTGCGGAGGCGACGACTGAACGGCACCGACGGGTGTTAAGGTTAAGGTATAAAGATCGCTGGCGCTATTCACCAACGGTGCCGCCCACAAGACGTTCAATGACGCACCGATGTCTGGGGTGGCAACAAAAGAGGAACCATAGTCATCCTCAAATTGAATGTGATCGTTTGAAGACGATGGATAGATATTGTTGTTGCTAAGAT
>CAUYTY010000091.1 GCA_963575655.1 Gammaproteobacteria bacterium
GGAAATCAATTGAATATGTCATGGGTTTAATCACTTTATAATGGCTTTGCTATAATGGGGGTGGAGGGAGATGCGGACCTGGTTCGTCGCGCCCGTCACAACGCCCGACATAATGCCCTGCCTCAGGCGCGCTTCCAATGCATGGACCTCAATCGTGAAGATGGTCCCCCCATCGCTGAGGATTTCGACAAGGTTCTCCTGGACCCACCCCGAATGGGGGCCAAAACGGTGGTACGTCATTTGGCAAAGGCACAGGTAGCGCGTATCGTTTATGTCTCTTGCGACCCTGGTACGCTGGCTCGAGATGCCGCTTATTTAGTCCAAGAGGGGGGATATTGTCTGAAAGCCGTAGGATTGGTAGATATGTTTCCTCACACTAGCCACGGTGAGGCAATTGCGTTATTTTCGCGATCGTAAACAGTCAACATTGGAGATTGATCACAATGGCCGGTGGCGAATTTGATTATCGCTGGGAATTCAGCATTACCAAAAGATAATTGCCCTCATACGGATACAAAAATGCCCCATCTCGGTTAAATATGAGGCGTTTCTGTTCTTTCCTGTGTGTTTTAGGGATAGTTCAAACGCTGGGGCGTATTGTCTCGCGCCGATATGTGCCAACACATTGTTGGCATACCTTGCCAGTGATTTTAGGTCGCTGCAACTCAGGAACAGGCGGCTGATGTGGTTGTTAATTTAAATTAGATATACCTGCGAATTAAATGTGGCCCACAAAATGAGAATCGCTGTTCAACATGTTATGGTGATGTTGGGCATGGTCGGTGTATGGTATGACGATGAGATAAAGACCGAATCCTATCGCCAAAATACCCGCCGCCCGCCGCACCCATAAATGTCGGGTGAATTTCGTCAACCAATAGGCCACACTCCCTGTTGCAATCAAGGTTGGAAGGGTCCCCAAGCCAAAGGAAAACATTAGTAAGGCTGCACGAGTAGGTCCACCTTGGTCGAGGGAAGCGGACAGCGCCAATACCAATGCCGTATAGACCAACCCACAAGGTAACCAGCCCCATACTGCTCCGACTCCCAACATTTTCCAGTGCGTATCAATTGGGAAAAATCGTCTACCCAATGGTTCAATCCGACGCCACAGCTTCGCGCCCAATTGCTCTAACCAGGCTAGCGTCGGCCACCAAGAACCCAGGTATATCCCCAAGGCGATCATAAATCCACCGGAAATATAGATGCTCACCTTATGCGGTTCCGGCAGCACGGCAGTAAAGCTACTTCCCAACCCGCCTATCAGAAGACCGGCAAATGTGTAGCTGGCAATACGTCCAAGGTTGTAGGTTAATAGATAGGGAAATAGGCGCAACGGTGATTGGCGGATTTCTGGTAACAGCTGCATCGTCAGCGTACCGGCAATTCCACCGCACATACCTATGCAATGCACCGAACCCAGTAAACCGGTAAGAAAGGCGGAAACAACGCTGGTAAACACAATCATGTTAGACATTCAATTAACTCCGGGAAAGTCAAGAAATCTCTCTTAGGAAATCAATTATTGCTCCAGAAATATACCAAAGCATCTGCTCGAACCAAAAAGAGTGGACAGGCGCCTAGCCAAAAGAGCAAAATAATACCATTACGCAACCAATATCTAGTTACAAACGGATTACTGCCATAAGTGCCCGTTGGAGTCGATTATTTCTAATGTTCTTGGGAGGGCTGGCGTTATTATTATTAATAGGGGAACTTGCTCATAGCTATCTAGGATTAACCACCGTTACCATGTATGCCTTTATTGGCGGTTTCGGTTTATTACCCACGATGGTATCAGTATTGGTACTCATTGCCATCGAGTCAGATGCGCTACACCAGGCCCGTTATGGAGAATTACCAGAATGGGTGGTCACTCGCTATCCGGTAGTCCCCTTGTAATTATTCGATTGTAACAACAATATTCTCAGGCCTGCGATGAACCACAAAATAACGATCAGTGTAGTAGTGGGTGCCATTGCGATTTTAGTAGCGATGGAATGGCCATCTAAAAACGAGAATAAACATTCAGCAGACACCAACCGTCTCCTGCCGTGGCATATTGAGCACACTGCGGAGGGAACGACCTTGGTATTCGGTCTTATTTTGGGGCGCAGCACCTTGGCAGAGGTGGAACGTAAATTTTCTGCTGAAAGCGAGGTGAGCCTCTTTGTGGCGTCCAATGGGAAATTAGTTGTTGAGGGCTATTTTGACGACGTAAATCTGGCAGGGCTAGGTGCGAAAATCATCGTCGTCGTCGATACGCCAGCCGAAACGGAGATCTATAATCGCGGCACCCGCATCAGCACCTTGGGGGACGGTACCCATAAGATCAGCCTCAGTACTGAGGATCTGCTCCAGATCCGCAACCAGCCCATTACCAGTCTCACCTATCTGCCCAAAGTAAAACTGGATCCGGTACTCATAGAATCCCGCTTCGGTAAGCCGCAGACACGGATCCTGGAAAAAAAGCAGGGTATGAATCACTGGCTTTATCCGGAACAAGGTCTCGACATCGCTTTTGGGGTGGGACCTCCCGTATTTCAGTATGTCGCACCACAAAGTTTTTCCCTATTGAGCACACCACTCACCCAACAAGGTGAGGTGCTACCGTAATAGAGTGACTTTCCGGAATGACTAGGGTGGCAGGCGTGGGTCATCATCATCCATGAGAATTCGATAAGCATCCCCTTTCAGATCATCATATTCGCCATGCCGGATGGCCCAGATCAGCACTCCGACCATCGCAAGCCCGAAGAAAATCATTCCCGGAATCAATGCCCAGATGACCTCCATTACCTAAACCTCCAGATGAATAGCTATTTTTGATCAGTGGCAACCTTCAGACGCTGCTCGAAAATACTTTCCGAATCCGCATTGCATTGCCGATAACCAGTAATGAACTAATTGGCATAGCAACTGCTGCAACCAAGGGTGTGACCAATGCAGCCATTGCCAAGGGCACCATAATGATATTGTAGACAAGAGAAATGCCGATATTTTGCCGCACGGTACGGAGCGTCCAGCGCGAGAGCCGTAACGCTTGGCGTACCTTGTCTAGTTCATTGCCAATTAAAACTAGATCGGCACTGGCGATAGAGATATCGGTGGCAGACCCCAGGGCAATACCAACATCTGCGCGCGCAAGTGCGGGGGCGTCGTTAACGCCGTCGCCGACCATGGCCACTATTTCACCTTGCCGTTGGAATTCCGCAATAATTCGCTCCTTATCTTTCGGCAAAACCTCCGCCATCACTTCCATATCGCCGAGTTGCGCCGCCACCATCTCTACCACTGGTCGCCGATCGCCACTAAGCAAAGTCATGCGTATCCCCGAGGCGCGCAGCCCCTCCACTACCGCCTTGGCATCATGACGTAATTGATCAGCGATCCCAATTAAACCAATTTCGCGGCCAGCCATCGCCAAATGAACGCAGGTAACGGCTTGTTGTTGTAATTGGGTCTCGGCCTCAATAAAGTCGGAATGGAGGATTACCTCATTCTGTATCAGCCAAGCCTGGCTGCCCAACACGATAGAAACCCCATCGACCTGCGCCTTAACACCACGTCCCGGAATCGACTGAAAATTTTCGATTAGCGACGTCATTGTCTCTAGGCCAACGGATTTTGCCTCATTGCGGATCGCACGGGCAATACTGTGCTCGGACATCTGCTCTACGGCTGCGGCCTGATGCAGAATTTCCCGTTTTTCCATCCCCGGCACGGTAAGTACCTCATGTATCTGCATTCGCCCCTCCGTGAGGGTGCCGGTTTTATCAAATACGATATGGGTAACCTGGGAAAGAGATTCCAGTACCCTCCCATTCCTCACCAAAACACCGTGCCCGGCCCCTAAACCAGCGGCCACGGCAATTGCCATCGGCGTGGCAAGCCCAAAGGCACAAGGACAGGTTATCACCAGCACTGCCGTCGCGGCCATGAGTGCCATGCCCACGTCAGTAGCCCACCACCAGAAAAAAGTAACCGCCGCAAGCAATAAAGTCACGCTCACAAACCAGGGAACCATCCGATCGGCA
>CAUYTY010000092.1 GCA_963575655.1 Gammaproteobacteria bacterium
GAGGGGGGGCGATTGGATGCGATCCCGAATTTTGAATAGGTGGCAACTTGGGTTAATTACACTCAAGTTGCTATCCAACCCAAGTGGCTAGCCAGCGCGTTTTTCTCCCCTCCCGGCGAGAGAGGTTTTTCTTTTCTCACCGCATAGGTGGCAACTTGGATTAACTAAAACAACACGGCAATAATATCGGAGCGGCGATGAACGACCAAGAATCGATACCTACAGAATCTCTAGATACACCTAAAGAGGAGATTTTCCAAGAAGAACACACCACGGAGGAAGACACAACGGAAAATATTGGGGCATTGGTAGCATCTAGTGAACTTTTGCCCGGTACTCTTTACCTCTTACCGCTCGGCGAACGTCCCTTCTTCCCCGCTCAAACAATGCCACTGATCATGAAGGAGGCCGCGTGGATTGAGACTGTTGAGAAAATCGGCGCGACGGATCACCATCTTGTGGCGTTGTTACTGACTCGCGCGGAAAGACTGGAGTCATCGCAGCCTGCGGAATTCCTTGAGATCGGCACCGTGGTACGAATGCACCAACCGGCTCGCCAGGAAGGGCACATTCAATTCATTGCCGAGGGCATACGACGCTGTCGCATCCTTAAATGGATCTCTAGCACTCCACCCTACCAGGTCCAAGTAGATTATCCTGTCTCTCCCGAGGAAAATTCTGATGAACTGCGCGCCTACGCAATGGCGATGATTAATATTATCAAGGAGTTAATTCCCCTCAACCCACTTTACTCCGAAGAGTTAAAATTCTTCCTTAAACGATTTAGTCCTAACGATCCGTCGCCATTCGTGGATTTTTCCGTCAATCTTACCACGGCATCACGCGAGGAACTTCAGCAGGTATTGGAGATTATCCCGCTACGGGCACGCATGGAACGCGCACTATTGTTGCTGAAGAAAGAATTAGAGGTTGCCAAACTGCAAGCCCAGATCCGTCGCCAAGTGGACGAGAAAATGAGCGATCAGCAACGTAATTTCTTCCTGCGAGAGCAACTCAAGGCAATTCAAAAGGAACTCGGCATCGCTAAAGACGATCGTACAGCCGATCAGGATCGCTTCCGGAAACGATTGGAGGGTCTGACCCTTACCGAGCAGGCCACGAAGCGTATCGAGGACGAAATGGAAAAGATGGGGATCCTCGAATCAGGATCCCCAGAGTATGGCGTAACTCGTAATTACCTTGACTGGATGACCTCATTACCTTGGGGAAAATATGTCCCCGATAACCTCGATCTAGTACACGCTCGCAAAATTCTCGACCGCGACCACGATAGCCTTGATGACGTCAAGGATCGAATCATCGAATTTCTCGCGGTTGGGGCACTAAAGGGTGAGGTGGCGGGTTCCATCCTGTGCCTAGTAGGCCCGCCAGGCGTTGGTAAAACTTCTATCGGTCGTTCAATCGCATCCGCCCTCGGCCGTCCCTTCTATCGTTTTTCCCTGGGAGGGATGCGTGACGAGGCGGAGATCAAAGGCCACCGTCGCACCTATATCGGCGCCATGCCTGGCAAATTCATTCATGCTATCAAAGAGACTGGTGCGCAAAATCCAGTAATTATGCTTGACGAGATCGACAAGGTAGGCGCTTCTTATCACGGAGATCCCGCATCGGCCCTACTAGAGGTACTCGATCCGGAGCAGAATGTCGATTTTCAGGATCACTATCTCGACGTTCGCTTCGATCTTTCTAAGGTACTTTTTGTTTGCACCGCCAACCAGATCGATACTATTCCCGCCCCACTTCTTGATCGCATGGAAATGATTCGCCTCTCGGGCTACATTACTGCCGAGAAAATTGCTATTACCAAGCACCACCTGTGGCCAAGGCAAATGGAAAAGGCTGGCCTTAAACGCAATCAAATTCAGATCACCGACCCTGCATTGAAACATCTCATCGAAGGCTACGCCCGTGAATCCGGGGTACGTAACCTGGACAAACAACTCGGGCGAATTGTCCGTAAGGTGGTGGTACGTTACGTCCAAGGCGAAAAAGATCCGGTCAAGGTAGGAGTAAAGGAATTAGAGGAATATCTTGGCAAACCGGTCTTTCACGGCGAACGCACAATTAGCGGTGTGGGCGTAGTTACGGGACTCGCTTGGACCGCTATGGGCGGAGCAACTCTATCGGTGGAGGCGACATTGGTTCACACCAAAAATCGCGGCTTCAAGCTCACCGGTCAGTTAGGCGACGTAATGAAGGAATCGGCGGAGATCGCCTATAGCTATGTTTCCTCCCATCTCAAAGACTATAAAGGAAGCAACAACTTCTTCGATGAGGCATTTGTCCACCTTCATGTCCCAGAAGGGGCAACCCCCAAGGATGGCCCAAGTGCTGGCATTACTATGGCCACCGCATTATTGTCGCTGGCTCGTAATGAGCAGATTAATCGGCCACTGGCCATGACTGGCGAATTAACCTTGACGGGTCAGGTCCTACCAGTGGGTGGCATCCGCGAAAAGGTGATCGCGGCTCGACGTAATAAGATTCCTGAACTAATCATTCCCGACGACAATCAGCGCGACTTCGACGAACTACCGGACTACATCAGGGAGGGAATCATCATCCATTTTGTTAAACACTATAGAGACGTGGTCAAGCTGGTTTTTGATCAACGCCCCTTAGTAAAAAAAGATAAGGGATGAAGCAGCGTAGAAACGATGCCTGAAAATAAAGTGTCGGACAGATCCATATTCTAGGTGGCTGATCTTGATTCTTCTGAGAGAAGGAACAGACGATGAGAAAGTATTTATCTTTTATCTTTTTCCTTTTATCTCTACTGTCTATATCGATAGACGCCGAGGAGGAATCACAGGACGAACCCCTTCGGACGGTTATCGATGCGCAGGGAAAACAACGGGCGCAGATACTCGATGGGGCGGTTCTCATTTATGACCCGGTTAGCAAGCAGGCCTACTTATGGCCTTTCGGTCACCAAACTTTTCCGTCGTTCACTCTAAGTCCGGACAACAGCTTAATTCAAAGCCCGACCGGGCAGCAGGTGGATCGGTCCGATGTAGGCGCACTTTACCAAAGCGTACAGGCATTGTGGGAACACGGAACAATAGAACTCCCTGAAAGTGGACCAGTCAATGGAGACCACCTTCCCACTCAAAGTATCCAGCTATGACACGGCGGACCAATTGATTGAGGTTGTCGAGATGAATGAGTTGCAAATCAATCACGAATTCCCTGACGGTTTTTCCAGTCAGTAAAAGTAACTATGGCAGAATTTTATCTCACCTCCGTTTGGCGCATCGAAGCGCCACTCCTCCAGGTATGTAACGCCATTTCCAACTGTCGGTATTGGCCAGACTGGTGGAAGGCTGTAGAGAAAGTGGAAGAAATTGCGCAGGGGGATGCTAATGGAATAGGTAGCTTGCAACGCTTTACCTGGAAAGGCCCGCTTCCCTATCGCCTGAGTTTCGATATTCGTATTGTCCGCATCGTACCGCTGGAAGTTCTTGAAGGCCACGCTAGTGGTGAATTGGAAGGGGTTGGCTGCTGGCATTTCACGCATGAGGCCCCCATTACTATTGTGCGTTACGAATGGCACGTGCGCACCACTCGATGCTGGATGAATCTGCTGGCACCCGTCGCTTGGCCCCTATTCAAATGGAATCACGACCAGGTAATGCAGCAAGGGGGCGAAGGGTTGGCGCGCCTCCTGAATGCACGGTTGGTGTAAGATCATGGGATCGGGTCTTATTTTACACCAGAAGAAATAATGGGGCTGACCACTTATTGCTCACCGTTACCAGCTATCGATCAACACTCCGATTTAATTCATACCAGCGATATTTGTTGCGCCGCGAGGTTGGGCCAGGTACCAGCCAGATCTTTCAACTTATCGGATGACCAAAGGATTACCTGATCAGAAAAAGCAGCCCAGGGAGTTCGACTATCATCCAGCCTCATCGATAAAAACTATGCTTCTCCCTTCTGTTTCATATACTTCCAT
>CAUYTY010000093.1 GCA_963575655.1 Gammaproteobacteria bacterium
CGCTCACTCAACTAACTGTTAATTCAAGAGTTGCACTTCGAGTTTGAATCCGCATAATAAATCACACAGCCGTCCCGTCCAGGTTATTTCCACCAGACTTCAGCTCACCTTACATCGAGGGGTCTTTAACCTGGAACCAAGCCCTCACCGAAAATCAGCGAGTGGTATGCGGACTATGCCCGCCCTCTTCACCAGCCAGATTAGACGCTTCAGTTGCGACAAATGCGGCCACTTCCTGTAATAACCGCCCAATCGCCCGGTTGGCGGCCACTACGCCACCATAGGGATCCTCAGAAGGGGACAACTCCACTGCGTCAAAGGTGTGGGTCGCGAGGATTTGGTGGTGGTGCAGATCCAGCAGTTGGGCGCGTAACGTAACCCGAAATTGGCTGGGCAGGGTCAACATTTCGTGTTGTAGACACAAGATCTCTGTCTCCAAACGCACATCTCCAGTCACTGATGAAGAAACCGGTAACACTGCCCGAAACTGACCGTTGCCCTCCAAGGTCAATACTAACAGAGGCAACAACATTCGCTGAGGTGAATCAACCCACTGATTTTTTGAATAGTAGTCCAAGCGATAGGCTTTTCGAACATACGCAATCCCTGTAGTATCGAAACCCGCTTGGGCTGCCGGAGTAGCTACCATTATTACCACTGTTGGCGCGACCTTCGCATCTCGCACTAATTGACCGCTAGCAAAGTTAGCCTCTAGCCGATAGGTTTGGGTTGGCTCACTATCTGCCACGGCCAACAGCCCACCACAACCACCCAGCGCCAGTACCACACAGAAAATAAAGGTCCATGGATAGATAATCGGTAAGAAAAAATGAAGATACTCGTCTCGACTCTCGCCCAAACCCCAACAATCAAAACGTCCGACGGCGTGAACTGGAATAAGAGACGACATCTTTCTTATAAAAAGAAGCGAATTAAAACGGAGTGTATCATAGGTGTTACTTATCAGATCCCACCAATGCTTCTTGTTCATACTCGTTAGTCGCTGAAGGTTTTCTGCAATGTCTATTGATACCGCCTGGCCACTGCCCAAACGACTCTCCTGTGGACAATTTTAGGAAAGGGATGAGTAATTCATCTTGCTCAATCTTCGCGGGTTACCCGTAATACTTCCTCTAGGGAGGTATCCCCTTCTAGGATACGTCGCAGACCATCTTGGCGGATGCTGGGCGTACTTCTACGGGCATAGCTCTCAATAGAATGTTCGCTTTCACCATCGTGGATCATGGCGCGCATGGTATCGTCGATCTCAATGATTTCGAAGATAGCAGTACGCCCCCGATAACCGAGTTGGTTGCAATGCTCGCAGCCTACTGGCGACCAAATGGTGGGGGGAGATTGGACCGCACCCGCTAAGACGCCGCCAAGCGCTATCCCAAGTCGTGTGCATTCCACGGCACTGGCGGAATGGGAACGTTTACACTGAGGGCAAAGTAGGCGCACCAATCGTTGAGCGAATACGCCGATCAGGGAGGAGGCGAGTAGGAAAGGTTCCACCCCCATGTCACGTAGACGAGTAACAGCCCCAATGGCGCTGTTAGTGTGCAGAGTCGAGAGTACCAAGTGACCAGTAAGCGAGGCCTGGACCGCGATCTGGGCGGTTTCCAGGTCGCGGATCTCGCCCACCATCACGACATCTGGGTCCTGGCGCAGAATGGCGCGTAGCCCTCGGGCAAAGGTCATGCCAACCTTGGGGTTGACGTTGGTCTGGCCGATTCCATCCAAGTAGTACTCGATAGGGTCTTCTACCGTCATGAGATTGCGCGAGTGATCGTTGAGCTGGGTAAGCACCGCATAGAGGCTGGTGGTTTTGCCCGAGCCGGTGGGGCCGGTTACCAGCATGATCCCATGAGGATGACCAATGATTCGGTCCATGACCGCGAGCCGTCCTCGGTCCATGCCGAGCTGTTCTAGGTCAAGGCGTCCGGCTTGCTTGTCGAGCAGACGCAGCACCACGCGCTCACCGTGACCGCAGGGCATGGTTGATACCCGTACATCTACTGCCCGTCCGGCAATGCGCAACGAGATGCGCCCGTCTTGGGGGAGGCGTTTCTCGGCAATGTCGAGCTTGGCCATCACCTTGATGCGTGAGGCGAGCAATGGGGCGAGAACACGCCGTGGCTGGAGCACTTCACGCAACACGCCATCGACTCGATAGCGTACTACCAGGCGGTCTTCGAAGGGCTCAATATGGATATCAGAGGCGTCTTCCTTGATCGCTTGGGTGAACAGCGCATTGATGAGCCGAATGATCGGGGCGTCGTCTTGGCTCTCTAGGAGGTCCTCGGGTTCGGGGAGTTGGGAGGCTACCCGTTGGAGGTCCAGGTCTTCTTCCAGGTCGCCCATCACCCGCATTGCCTGCCCTGAATCCTGCTCGTAGGCGCGTTGTAAGGCGGTCTCAAAGCGTTCGGGCTCCATCCGTCGCAGGTGCAATGGCCGACCGGCAAAGCGACGCACCTCGGCCAAGGTTCGCACACTGACCTCGGGTCGATGGAGCACAGTTATGGCCGATCCGCCGCTCTCTTCCAGGATTACGCCATGGCGACGGGCAAAACCGTAGGGCAGAGGCATCCACGGGGGAGAAAGAGAGATCCCAACACCGCTTCCTCCAACAGAAGCTACGGTGGGGATTGAAAAATCGTGTTGATCGGGGTGCTCAGGACCGGACATCGGATAAATTCTCGAAAGAACGTAGTGACATCATCTCGTCGTCTTTAAAGAAGGACGGGACATTCCCGTGGTGCGATTGACGTTACGGATATTACTACTTTGGGCTAACAGGTTGCTAACAACCTATTGACGCGCCAGAGACACTCTGTTACTGTGCCGCCTCTTTCATTCCTCGGTAGCTCAGTCGGTAGAGCGATCGGCTGTTAACCGATTGGTCGCTGGTTCGAGTCCGGCCCGGGGAGCCAAATGCGCACTGCGACGCTGAGATTATTATGCTTCTTTTCGAAACCCGCGTAACTGCGGGTTTTTTTTCGCAGAGAATCCGCAACTGTTAACCGCTTCACGGTCTTTTTGCTCTACAAAAAGGTCACCTTTCCCCTATTTGTTGCGGAAACAACGTTGATACCATTGAGATGTTTTATTGAGATGTTTTTAAGTTTCGGAGAATGGCCTAGGCGATTACCCGCGAAGAGCATGTATTGAGATGACCTCCCCCAATTTCCCGACGGAAGACGGTGAGTTTGCTGGTCGACTTCGAGTCGATGCCTTACTCCTCCGCCTCCTCTCTCAGGTACCGTTATTTTCTGGTTTTCAGCGAGCCGACTTGCTAGAAGTTTTGACGGTTATCGAAAAGGAAACGTATTCTCTAGGAGAATACATATTTTATGAAGGAGACCTCGGCGAATCACTCTACATCTTGGTTTCCGGGGAGGTACAGGTAATCAAGGGGCAATCTACTACACACCCGATCGAAATTGCCCGACTCTCCCCTGGCGAGAGTTTTGGTGAGATGGCCTTGGTGGAAAAAAAACCACGCTCAGCATCGATCCGCACACTGAATCGTTGTACCTTCCTCAGACTCAACGGGAAACACCTAACCCATCTACCAAACGTCGCCGCCAAACTTCATTTCAACATCGCCAAATTGTTGGCTACTCGCCTGCGCGATTCCAATGAGATCATTCTTGGTCTGAAAGATCACCATTTCATATAGCTTTCTGTTAGCGGCATCGCATGAGAAATCACCCCTCACGGACAACCACCAATCAGTATTAGCGACGCAACGTCACCGCTGCCCCCTCCGAAATCACCTCCGATATTGCTAACCCAAGTTGCTACCTAGCGCGCTTTTCTCCCCTCTCCCTCCGGTGGATGGACTTTCATGCAGTTTGAAGTGTTACCCATGTCCCCGAACACCCGTTACC